>JAAFJL010000302.1 GCA_013298865.1 Cytophagales bacterium
AGGATTGGTGATTTTTGTGACTAAACCATTCTGATATTCGTACTGCACTTTGCGTTCCATCGGGTCTTGACGGCTCACTAAATTCAAGCGATTATCATATTCCCAAGCCCATTTGCCACCCACAGCATTAGTTGCCATAATTGGTAGGAATTCATCATTGAATTTAATCGATACAGCTGAACCATCCGCAGATTTTACGCTGGTAGTATTGCCGTCTTCATCGTATTGGTAAGACGTCTTATTACCGAGTGGATCGGTTGTTTCTAAGATTTCATTATAATCGTTGAATACATTAGTCGTAATTCCACCACGAGAATCTATCGTTTTCAAAACTATACCACTTTCATTACCATAATACGTGGTCTGATGTCCAAGAGAATTCGTAACGATTGTTCTTTTTTCTTCTGGGAAGTATTGAAATTTAGTATCATAAATTCCTTTGTCTCCCCATGTTCTCAGACAAACTGCATCTTCACCAATACCTCCAGCGTATTCAAAATAGAAACTTAATCCATCTTTAAAGGTCTCTTTCACCATCAAATGACTTTGGTATTCAAAAGTTGCTTTTTGGTCTAAAGCATCAGTTACAGCAACGAGGTCACCGAATTCGTCGTATTGGTATGAAACTAATGTGGTAGTTTTACCAACTTTTTCAGGATGAGGACCAACAATTTTCAGAATACGTCCTGCACTATCATTTTGGATTTGGATTTTTCTGCCCGTACTGTCAACAATTTGCTCTAAATGTCCTGCTGTATTATATGAAAACTCTAATTTGAATTCATTGAAATCTTCGATTGAAGACAACTTCATCTCGCCATCAGAAGCTGCAACCCCAAAACGGTGGAATAAATTATTGGAGGTTCTGATACCATAGCCGTCTTTGTCATGAATTAGATAAAGTCTTTCTTCACGATTAAAACCTGTTTCACCTTCAGCAATGGCAGGTAGTTCGACTACACGACCGTCTGAACCTCTGAAAAACACAATATCTTCAATGACAAACATTGCCATATCATACGAATGTTGCCAGCCGTAACCTAATGCTCCATCAAAAGTTGAATATGATAACCATTTTCTATTCCAGACAATCGGGATTGGTCCCGATACTATAAAATCAAGGGCTTCTGTGTACATATAGCCCCCAAGAACATCAACAGGGTGACCCATGGAAGTACATTTGGGAGTAGCACAAGGGGTTTTCTTGGGTGAAGGAAGACTTTTTGCTAAAGGTTTGAGTTTTGTCATGACCTTTGATTTTCCAACTGCTTTCACCACTTTACGCCCAACTTTTGCACCCGTTGCTGCCCAACCTGCAACAGGAATCATGGCAGCTGCACTTAAAGCGGCATCCGTAGTATTACCTTCTGCCAAATAAATCAAAGCGTTTGCTCCATCAGCGATTTCACCAATGACAGGTACCATTCCCGCAACGTCAAGCACGCCATGAAGAATATCACTAAATAACCCAGGCTCTTTTTTCTTAGGTTCAATGATTGTCCCTTTTTCAAATTCAGTACCAGATTTTGATGCAATTCCACTGCTGGATGTCACGGCTTTTGCTCCTGCACCCTTGCCTGTACCATGCACAAACCAGTTATTGTCGTGTTCTACGCCACCAATATTGACTCTTTCGGGAGAGATTTTGATAGTCGTTTTCATGTTAGAACTCGACATTGTTCCATCAAATCTTTCCATGAATTCGATACAATACGCATTGTAAAAATTGACGGTTTTCATGACAGAATCCTGATTCTGATTCATGTACGTGATGCTACCATCTAATTGCTTAACGGGGTTAGCCGCCCAGTCAGCAATCATGTCTCCGTCTGAAGGAGTATCAAATTCTACCGTGATTGTACCCCCACGAGTAAGTGAGGCAGGACGACTACGAGCGTCAACAGATTGGTTTAGGTCTAAGTCCACATAATCCAGCACAATATTTTGTCCTGATACGTGAAGGATGGCTTTGAATGACATCTGAAGTACAGTTTATAATTTCACAACAATTTTGATAAATTAAGGGTATTTTATTCCGCATTCGGATAAATTGAAGTGGTTATAAATTGTGATGTAAAGGAAGCAATCAAAGTTTTTATTTCAAAAAATAATCGTGTTCAATGAGTGAACGGTGGGGGGAATGGGGTATCGTCCTGAAATTATACCTAATAAATCTGATGCTTTTCGCCAAAATGGTCGTTGATGATGAAAGATGTACTCAGATAATAGGGGTTACTGAGATGGTGTTGTAACTTGATAGTCATAAATAAATTTTACGCTAAAAAGGTTTAGTTTTGACCTTTTTAGCGTAAAATTTATTCAGTTTTAGCATCAATATCGTCTTGATAATTCTTAAAATAGAGCATTAATCTGTCAAAAATGACTTCTTTTTATCATCACGGATTTTACTCCATAATCCCATTTCATTATTTATCATAGAAAATGATTTCTTCATTATCTGTATCTATGAAATATTGTTTTATCCTATCATAAAACCTGATTCGCTCAACATCCGAAATTTCTTTCTTATTGTCCCATTTTTTGAGAGATTTAGTGA
>JAAFJL010000031.1 GCA_013298865.1 Cytophagales bacterium
GAAGTATCTCCTGCTGCATACGCACTATTTGCGGATGCTATTAAGGCTCTTAATTCTCCGCCTCCTCCACCAACTTCTATTTGTTCTTGGTTGCTAAGCAGGTGTTCTGTTGATGTTAAATTTTCCATGTAGCTAAAGGGGTTTGTTTAAGTTTAGAAATAATTGTTATGTTACTAAAGTCCCCTACGCTACCATCTGGTACGGTTGGGTTTCTTCTACGTCTATACCGAATTGTTGATTCCATAGTTTGGTATAGTTGCCTTCTGGATATCTGAGGAGGTCTTTGTGCGTGCCTTCTTCTACCAATTTACCTTCTTTCAAGACCAATATCTTATCTGCGTTCTTGATGGTACTGAGTCTGTGGGCAATGATTATGACAGTTTTTTCTAATTGTCTCAGTGTGGCAATCGTTCTTTGGACAAATTGTTCTGAGACCGAATCCAATGCAGAAGTGGCTTCGTCCAGAATCAATACTTCTGGGTTTTTGTATAAAGCTCTCGCAATAGCGATGCGTTGTTTTTGTCCACCTGATAGGTTTGCGCCGTTTTCGCCTACATAAGCAGCGAATCCGCCTGGCATTTTTTCTACAAAATCAGTAATGCCGAGCATCTGACAAATTCCGAGAATCCTTTGCATATCGGGGTTATAGTCTCCGAGGGCAATATTGTCGATGATATTTCCTGCAAATAAATCGGTCTGTTGTGGCACTACGCTTACCATTTGGCGAAGGCTCTCATTTTTGATATGCTTAATATCGTAGCCTCCAATATAAATACTACCCGATTGTAATTTATAGAGATTTTGCAACAAAGACATCAACGTTGATTTACCCGAACCACTTTCTCCTACTACGGCGGTGATTTTTCCTCTCGGAATTTCCAAGCTCAAATCTGCAAAGACATTCACTCTTGAACCATAACGGAAAGCGACATTTTTGAAACGGACATCACCTACTAATTCCTTCGTGAGAGCGACTTTATTCTCGGTTTCTTCTCTTTCCAAATCCATGATTTCAAAAAGTCTATCGGCAGCAATCAGAGCATCTTGTACGGTTTTATTCATGGTAATTAAACTACTGGCTGGTCCCGTGAAATAGCCAATCAATGAATAAAACGACAATAGTTCTCCTGGAGTTAGTTCATTGTCGATTACCAAAGCCGAACCAGACCACAACAAAATGATGGTGAACAAACGTGAAATCATTTCCGAAGCATTTCCCGAATACATAGACGTTACGCCCGCAGTGTAGATATTTTTGAGTAATTCTATAAAACGAGTTTCGGTCTTTAGGTTAGCGTGTTCTTCTACCCCAAAACGCTTGATAGTTGCTGCACCTGTGATGGATTCTACCAATTGGGTTTCCAAATCGGCAGAGTTTTCCATGAGTTTACGTTGTAATTTTCTGTTGATTTTATTCGTGATATAATACACCAAACCATACAAAGGAATCACGGCGAGCATCATCAGGGCTAATTTCCAGTAATAGGTAAACATCAACATAAACGAAAACATGATAATGAAAACATTCACTACTAAATTCAAGGCTACATCATTGATAAAAACTCGAATCTTGACGGCATCGTTTACCCGTGAGATAATTTCTCCTACTCGCATGGTATCAAAAAACTGCTGTGGGAGCTTCATGAGGTGTTTATAGTACCCCAAAATTAACTGTGCGTCAATTTTCTGCCCTGTTTTCAAGGCAAAAACTGTTTTCATTGAACCAATAAAAACCTGAAAAATCAGTAAGGCAATCATCGTGAGGCTCAAAAGTGTCAATAAATTTTTATTGCCTTCTATGATGACGTTATCCGTGATTTTCTGAATATAAATAGAAGTCGAAAGCCCCAGAATGGTATAAAGTGCCGCTCCGAAAAGGGCTTGCAACATCACTGTTTTATGCGGAGAAATCAAAAACCAAAAACGCTGAACGTTCGATACTTTTTCGTTTCCTTTATGAAATTTGTCTTCATCTGGCAACAATAATATCAAAACACCAGTCCATTCTTTTTTGAATTCTTCATGTGTTTTTTTATGAATTCGTCCATCACCTGGATCCATAATCGTGACATATTTTTCATCATAATCATAGATAACCACGTAGTGATGAAGTACTTCCTTCACGATTACGTGGGCAATTGCAGGTTTAGGGATTTTCGGGAGACTCTCGAAAGTTCCTCGAACGCCCTTTGCCTGATAGCCCAGTTTTTCGGCGGCTTCAATCATTCCCAAAACATTTGTACCTTTTTTATCGGTACTCGCAAACTGGCGAATTTTAGCAATTGGCAATTTCAGCCCGTAATGGGTCGATATAGAGGCAAGACAAGCCGCACCACAATCAGTGATGTCATGTTGTTTGATTTTGATTCCTTTTTTCATGAGAATTGACTGTTTAAAATTAGTTTAGAGTACAGAGTAAAAATGTACTAAGTATTAAGTACCAGATATTAAGAATTGACATCGACTTAGGACTTAATACATAATACTTAGTACAAAATCTTACTGCTTCGCTACCTTAGTTAATACCGTGGCTTCTGCCAGTTTTGGGTTCACCCAATCATCCACTTTGTCGTACAATAATTGGTAAAGTGTTCTTTCTGTTACCACAAATCTGGCTCTAATGGTCATTCCTTTTTTGATTTTACCAATGTATCCGCTTTTTAAGTGAAGTTCTTTGGTTGCCAAAAGACATTTCACCCTGAAAACAGGTTGGTCGTTCATCATTACAAAGTCATTGGCAACATCCACAATCTGTCCTTTTGCTAATCCCCAATCGTTGTAGTTAAAGGCATCAATTTGCATCTTTACATTCATATCTTTTTTCAGGAAACCGATGTCATTTGGGCGTACGTAGCATTCTACCAATAAATTAGAATCTGGTGAAATTATACCTAAAGATTCTCCCGCTTGCAGGTACGAACCCACATATTTACCAGCCAATTGCTGCACTGTACCAGACACTGGAGCTTTGATGGTATAGAGTTCTTTTTCTTCAATAATCTGATTGCGTTGTGCTTCCAATTCAGAGATACTGATTCGGTGCGAGTTCAATTCTCCTTGCCATTGGCTCAATTGGCGTTCTATTGCCGAACGGTATTCAGCAATAAGACGATTGTAGGCATAGTCTTTTTCGTCGTATTCTCGCATGGCAATCACTTTTTGTTCATATAACTTGCGGTCAACGTCTAATTCTTTTTTGATTTTACGTTGCTGCTGGAGGTTCTCCATTAATTGATATTTGAACTGACTAAACTGCTGGGCATACAATGTCGATTTCAAAGATTTTACGCTGAAAATAGAAGCCGAATCTAACACAGACAGTATCGAAAGATCATGAATAAGGTTTTGCTTTTCTACGGTCTGAAAATCATTCAAACGTAGCTTGCTATCAAGCATATCTGTCTTGAGGCTGTACAGAATTTGTCCTTCTTGCACGGTTTGATTTTCTTTCACTTTTACCGAAGAAAGTGTCCCTGAAATAAGTGGTTTTAGCTCATTGCGTTCGGCAACGGTACGAATTATACCAGGACTTTGTACGGAGACGTCAACCTTAATAAAAGGCAACGATACAAATACCAGCAATAATGCCAGCATAGCAGAAGTGTAAATGATTTGACTACGAACCGTCACTTTGGGCATATACGCCTCCGAAGTATTCTCGACGATTTCAGCAGGAAACAACTGAGTTTGCATAGTTTAGAGATGTTTAGGTTTTACATAAGTATCAAGTACGAGGTATTAAGGATTAAGAAATCAGTCTCTCAAACCGTTTTGTATTTAAAACTTAGGAACGGGACATCGCCCACTTAATACCTAAGACTCAATACATAATACTTTACTCTACTTTCACAGTTCAAAAATGCTGGAAAAATCTGTCTTAGTGAAAAAAATTACACCAACAGGGTGATTGTGAGGACGTATTGTTTTGAATGAGAAAATGAAAAAATAAACAATAAAAAACCCGACGAGCAATGCCTGTCGGGTTTGTGTCATACCTCTAAACCTATGTTTCTTTGATGTTTTTTATACCTGCGGAGAGCCATTACTTGTAGCTAATCTGTATAGCTCATACACTACCGCCCAGAAACCTCCACCCTTTGTTTCTGCTTTCTCAGTATTTTTCAATTCAGCTACTTCCTTAATTTCACTGACTTTGTTCTTCAAATTTTTCATGTTAAATATTTGTTAAAAGGTTGATAATTTTACTTCCAGAGATTTTCAAAAGTCATTACAGAACTTCCCAAAATGGTAGTTTGTGGCTTGAAAATTCTGCTTCCGCCTTCTACATTCAAAAGTTCTTCATAAGACAATTCTTGTAATCCTGTTGCCTCTAATTTTTGTTTACTTTTCATGATTGTTGTTTTTTACCAAATTGATAGTAGCACACGGATTACACTGATGCAAGCAACACAGATTTATACGGATAAAATTAAAAATCTGTTTAAATCCGTGCTTGGAAATCCGTATTATCCGTGTGCTAATTAGACCAGCTCATATTTACACAAAATATGTAAATCCCCAAGCTAATTTGTCGAATTCTTCTTCTGAACGAACATCAGCATGGATATTCAATTCTTCTTGAAAGTCTTCAAAATGTTCAATTTCTGCCACTTTAGTTTCCATGATACGTAAAGTTTAAAAATGAATTGGATTTTATATTTGAACAGGAGTTGTAAATGGATCATCTCCTCCACATTGATAACACGTATGTGCCACTGAACATACCATTACGCTTGCACCACCAAAAGTGTCTGGCAATTTTTTCCCACCGTTAATGTCTCTTACTTCGTTTTCTCCAAGATTAGCAATTGTTGCTTTTGATACCGATAATTTACTTGATTTCTTTTTCATGTTTTTGTTGTTTTGAGGTTTGTGAATTCGATGTTTGAAGACCGATTTTCGATGTTTGTGATTTAAAAATTAAATAGCTGTGATTACGACTGTAAGTACTTTGGTAATCGCAATTGTTTCTTCTCCAGGCATACAGCCGTCCCATGTACAGGCTACTCCGCCTTGAATCTGCTGAGTATCAGTACCATTGAGTTTTGAGACTGTCTTTTTGTCCAAAACTAATTTTGCTTGTTTCTTTTTCATAATTATATGGCAATTGTTGCAACTGCTTTTGTGATTTCAACAGTTAAGACTGTCAAATCACATTGAGCGATAATTAATGACGGACAATATTTACAGCTTCCGTTGGCAGCTTGTCCACCATTGGCAGAAGCAGCATCAGCATCACTCAATTTTGAGATTGTTTGCTTATCAAGGGCGAGTTTTGAGGGTTTCTTTTTCATAGTTATTCTTTATTAAAGTGCTGTTAAAATATCTAATGTCATACATTCTGGGCTTTTAGAGCAAAATTTCCAAGAGCATTCAGCAGCACCACCATTGACTCCGTTGACTTCAGTTTCGTTTAGATTTGAAATTGTCTTCTTATCCAATTTCAATTTTGAGGGTTTCTTTTTCATAGTTAAAAAAGGTTTAGATTAAAAAATACTTAACAAATAAGGGTGTAATTACACTCTTTTGTTAGGGTACAAAATTCTGCTGCACCTCCATTGATTGATTTTGCTTCGGTAGCTTCTAAGTTGGCAACAGTTTGCTTGTCAACTTTCAGTTTTTTAGGTTTAGTTTTCATAAAAATATTTGGAAATGCACCTCCATTAATTGCTCTTGCTTCTGCGTCTTCTAAGTTGGCAACGGTTTGCTTACTTACGTTCAATTTTTTGATTTTCGTTTTCATGATATAATGAGTTTAATTGTTTAGAATAAATTATTGCGTTTTTTGTATTGTATTTAAACATCAAGCATCGAATAATAAATAACGATATATGTTATTTATAAGAAAACTCGGCATCAAACAATGAGGTATCATTGTTCATTCGAGCTTCGTCGATGGCATATACGATGTTACGGTTGAAATTATCGGAGATGATTCCGCCTGCGTTGAGAGAGAATAATTCTGTTGTGCTGAGTGCAGACAAGCCAAAGCCTGCCAAGTTGAAATTTGGTTTCATAATCTTATTAGTTTAGAGAGTTTTACTGAGGTTCTGAGTTTTGATTTTTATTTACAAAACTCTTAATTTTTACTTAATTTTTCTTTTTCTTAGGAAAAGGAATTTAATGATATAGCATTTTTAAACTGATTATTTTTTGTTTAAATCTTTTAACTTTTTTTGCGAATAGCATCGCTATTTAAAGAAAAAGATAAAAGATTTAGGCAAAAAAGAAGCGTAATAGGAATGCTATATTATTGAATTCCTTTTTCTTATTATAAAGATACTACATTCAGTACCCCAATTTCAATAGTTAATATTCATCATTTTCAAAGGTATTTTATAGTAGTTTCTGAGGGTGAAGTAGTTATATTTAACTATATTCAATTATTTGATTATCAAACAGTTAAATACAAAATAAATTGTTTAAATAGTGTCGGGTTTAGAACGGGGTGCGTAACCACTGACACCACGGAAGGAACACCCATATTCCATCGCTACTTCACTTCTTTTACATTGTCTTTACTATGGCGGTCGATGAGTTTATTCTCTGGATCAATACCCGCTTTCAAAGGTTCTTCATTTACAATTATCGTGAAGGTATTCTCCTTTTCTGTTACCTTACGTTTTGCCATGTAAAGCAATTTATCATCCTTTCCATAGACACCAACTTCAATCCAATCATTTACTTTTACAGGTTTTGTATCTCCTGTACCATCTGCTTTAAATTTCTCGGCGGTAGCTTTCAGGGTTACTTCCCAGTGATTTTTATCTTTCTTTTTTACTGAAACTGACTCTGCTTTATTTTCAAAAAGGACGATATTTTCAAAGAAATCTTCAAACATTGGTTTCAGAGAATCTGGTGTGGCGGCTTTCAAATAACTGAACAAATCTTTTGTAGTCGGATATTTGTCTTTCATTCCCCAATCTTTGGCATATTGTGCAATGGCTCTGTTTACATTTTTTTCTCCGATATAATCCTGCAAAGCAAACATGGCTACACTGCCTTTATTGTAATGAATATAATTTTGCCCTTCCACCAAAGCAAGTGGTTGTTCCTTGACGGTTTCTGCGGTTCTTCCAAACAGATAATTTTCCATTTCTAACTTGTGAAAATTCTTAACTCGCCCTGCTGGTTCGTGGTTTTTCATGACCATCAATGAAGAATATTGTGACATCATTTCCGATAAAGCTGCACTTCCTTTCACGCCTGCTTCCGTGACCTGATGTCCCCACCATTGATGGGCGGTTTCGTGTGCAACTGTCTGATATACATCATCATAGTGTTTGTCGTCTTTGACTCTCATTAATAAAAAATCTTCTCCGAAAGGTACAGTATTGGCAAAAGACTGAGCAAAACCATGATAATTTGGCACTTCCATCAGACGTAATTGACGGTATTGAAATGGACTGAAATTTTGGGTATAATAATCCAAAGCGTCTTTCAATGAACGGAACATTGTTGGTACATTCCAGTCGTGTCCTTTGTGATAATAAACTGCCAAATCTATGCCTTTATATTGCTCTTTTTTAACTTCATAACGACCCGAAACAATATTATAAAAATTAACCATCGGGGCGTCCATTTTATAATGAAAATACTGTCTTCCTTTTTCTTCCCATGTGCGTTGCAAATAGCCTGGGGCAAAAGCAGTTTGGTCTTTTTCTGTACCAATAATTGCCTCGAAACGAATTCTATCTGCATCATTATTGAAAAGATTTTGTGCTAATCCACGTGCATCTTCTCTTGCTGGAAGGCGTTCTCTTTCTTTTAAATCATACTTTTTACGGTCATCTTTATCGCCCAATTCTCGGTCATCGTCATACCCTAAAGTAGGCAAATAAGATTGATTATTGATAAAAATTCCATTTTCAACAATGTCGCTATTGGATTTACCTACCATGAATCCTATCATTTTATAGGTAGTTTTAAAATTCATTTTTACAGAATCTTGCGGTTGTAACGGAGTAGCGAGATTATAAATCATGAAACCTAACTTCCCGTGTGTGCTATCCTTTTTGGAAGGGCGGTCAAAGTTCAAATACGCCATTTCGCTATCGGTGTCATGATACGGATTTTGAATAATAATCTGAGAAATCGCTTTCTGCGTTTTATTCTTCAAAATATAATATCCTTCTATACTGAAACCTCGGTCTTGCGGGTACAATTCTGCTCTGATATTGGTCTCTACAATTTTAGTTTGAGGAGCATCTTGGTATTTTTTCTTGAGTATTTTTTCATAATCAACACTCAATTTCTCGAATCCTTTATTACCCATGTATTCATTCAGAATGTTATGGTTATAAAAAATCCATGCTCCTGATGTTACAAAAATTCCGAGCAGTACATAAGTGGCTGTTCTGAGTGGTTTCAAGAAACGTTGTTTTCCTACTTTCCAACGAGTTTCAAAATCCTCCTCAATTCCTCTTGGCAATAGCATCACTCCCAAGACAAATAACAGTCCTACAAACGCAAACCAATAGATTTTAGCATAAATAAAACTTGACAATGGATTCCTGAAACCGTTCATGTCTGAGTACTCTCCCATAGAGCCACTATCAAACGAAAGTAGCGGATGCTGAATACCTAATTTGTCTTGAAACATTGAGAACAATAAGAACAAAATCATCAATCCATATCCTGCAACCTTCTGATTAATAAATACTTGTATAAACATTGACAGTGCCGTCATGATAGCAACTCCTAAAAAATTCATGATGAAAAAATCTTTAAAGTAAAGACTCCATTCAATGTTAAAATTGCCATGAATAAGCTGAACAAACACTCCCAACAATACAACTAACGCAAACAAACCAAGCGTTGAAATCAGGAATCCGAAATACTTGCTCAGTAACGTAAGCCATTCAGGTAGAGGCATGGCATCTGCAATGAGATTCATTTTCACGACACGCTCTTTCCAGAGTAATTCGCCTGGGTAAATGATGGCTAACAAAAACAAGAATATACTAAAAGAACTAATCGACTTGATGACATTACCTGTTGTTACTTGTTGGGTTACTTCCGAAGCATCAAAAGCACCATAAGTTGCGTAAATGGTAACGACTCCGCCAATGATAGTGATAGACAAGAAAATAACTTCTTTGTACAATGATTTTGCGTAGAATTTAGACATCTGCCAAAGTCGCTGCCAATTGGCACTAACACCCAGATTCTGAGTAACTTGTGGCAAAATTAAATTCTCTTGTAAAACTACTTTAGGCGTTTCCTTCAAGGCTTTTGTCTTGAAAATTGACGTAGGAACAACATTGAAACTGAACCTAAAATAAGTATAAACCAAAATGAGAATACCTATCCCAATCCAAAGCAAACGATTATACAAAATATAGCCAGACAGTGGATAAATCAGGTTATTTTGTTCGGCGGGTGTCCAATAGCGGCTAAGTACTCGCACGGCACTTAGTCCGTAGGGGTCTATCAAACTCGAAATCGTATCATTATCAATATTTCTGGCTGCACTTCTCATGATAGAATACGCAATCAGAGCGATGATTCCTTGGGTAAAAATCACAATTGATTTTCGACTCAACGCTCCACTTGCAAAGAACAATGCACCCCAAAAAAAGACATTTGGCACTGTAAAAGTGAAGAATGGCATCCAGTATTTTGCAGCATTGAAAGGCAGCATTTTAGTTGCATCTCTCCAGGGCATTAAATCACCTAACATTAGTCCTAAAGGTATGCCCGCCATCACGATTAATGTTACGAAATATGCCCCCAGAAAACGCCCCATCAGGTAGTCAAATTTTTTCATGGGAGTGCTAAACATCAGAGCCTCAGTGTTATACTCAAAATCTCGTTGTACTGCTACACCAATCATTCCTGAGATAACCATTGTCAGAATCAGGGTAAATAGATTCATGAGACTGGCAATGACAGAGGCTGCATTTTGCTTTACTAAACCTCCTGCAAAAGATTCAATAATGGGCGTAGTGACAAACAGAAACGCCAGCCCAAAAGCGATTCCGAAATATATAAATGTCGCAGGACGAGCCTTACGATATTGTAATTCAAATTTGAAAATATCTATTAACATATAAATGAATTTGAAAATTTGGTAATTTGAAAATTAGAGAATTGCTACTGCCAAGAGATTTTAATGTGATTGAGTGATTGGTGATTTAGTGAGTTATATATTTGTGATTGAGTGATTGGTGATTGAGTGATTATTATTCGCACAAACAAAAATCACAACTCACTCAATCACCAATCACAACTGCCAAAATCACTAAATCACAAATCACTAAATGTTCACCTATTTATCTTTGCAAAATACACATCTTCCAAATCAGACTGCACGGATTCAAAACCTGCGTCTGGTTGCTGGTCTGCATATACGTGTATAATGGGCGAACCTGCAATCATACGTTCTGAAATAACTTTATGATTTTGTTTGAATTCTGTTAACTCTGCCTTCGTGATTCTACGTCTCCAGATTTTACCAGAAACTTCATCAATTGCCGTTAGCGGAGAACCTTTATAGAGAACTTCTCCTTTGTTGATAATTGCCATGTCGGTACATAATTCCTTCACATCTTCCACGATATGCGTCGAAAGAATTACGATAGTGTTTTCGCCTAATTCACTCAAAAGATTCAAAAAACGATTACGTTCTGCGGGGTCAAGTCCTGCGGTTGGTTCGTCCACAATAATCAATTTTGGATTAGCCAAAAGTGCCTGTGCGATACCGAAACGTTGTTTCATTCCTCCAGAATAACCTCCGAGGTTCTTCTTACGGGCTTCGTATAAATTAGTTTTTTGTAGTAAAACCTTCACCGTTTCGGCTCTTTCTTTGCTGTTGGTAATTCCCTTCAAAACAGCCAAATGATTCAACATGGTTTCTGCATCAATTTTCGGGTAAACTCCAAATTCTTGTGGCAAATATCCCAATATTTTACGGAGGTCTTCTTTCTGAGTAAGCACATTAATATCGCCCAAAGTGATACTACCTGCGTCGGGTTCTTGGAGTGTTGCGATTGTCCGCATCAATGAAGATTTACCTGCACCATTTGGTCCGAGTAAACCAAACATTCCTTGGTTAATTGTCAGATTGATTCCTCGCAAAGCGTGTACGCCATTGCTGTAAGTTTTGTTGAGATCCTGAATAATGAGCTGCATAATGTATGTTTATTGTATGTAAAATCTCTGTAAGATAGGAAATGAATTTGGAAATTTGAAAATTAGTCAATTTGAAAATTGAGCAACACTGACATTTCTGCAAACAATTAGCTTCTACCTTATCATTGTCTAATGCTAAAGCCTACTGCTTACAGCCAATTGCCTAAAGCTCCTTATTACTTTTCAAATTTCCCAATTGCTTTTTCTTTTCCACAACCTTTTTGTCAGTTGCTGGACTGGCGATTCTGGCACTTTTTTCCCAAGTACAATTTTGGCTTGACTCAGATTTTGGTTCTACGTTCACTGGCTGACAACTATTGAACAAGGGAACGTAAGAAAGAACGAGATAAATGATTAACTTTTTCATGTTGATTCAATGATTGAATGGTACAATGATAGAATGAGTGAATGATATAATGAGTGAATGCAAATTGGCGATGTAACAGAATGGCTGAATCTTATATTCTTTCATTCACTCATTCTTTCATTCCCTCATTGAGGTCACTCCCTCATTGTTTTACAGTTCAAATATGCCGAGAAGATATGGGGTTCTGAAATTTATTACACCAATCAGGGGGATTATGAGGACGAAAATATGGCGAATGGAAAACTCTCGCACAAAAAAAAGTCAGACTCAAAGAATCTGACTTTTCCAGAAAACCCAAACTAAAATTATTGGAACAAGAGTACCTTATTCCATGTCAATTTCTGTTCGCTGACGTATTCTGTCAGTACCAAAGAAATACCTACTAAGCCTTCGAGGAGTCCTCGTTCTTTGTCTTTGTAGTGTTCTTCGGCTAACTCTTTTTCGAGCATTTCAAGGGTTCGCCCTATCCAATACTCATAGCCTTTTTTGTAAGGCTCATGCTTGGTTTTATCATAAAATAGTTTGTAAATCTGAGCCACTCCCGCTGTTCCATGACAAAAATAGGGGTCTTTCACGGCAGTCGCCTCCTCTGATTTACGCAATAATGTATTCAATCCTATCAAATCGGCAATTTTGCGTAAAGCTGCGTCATCAAAGCAATCCGCAATTTCATAGTACAACATTGTCTGGTTAAAATCGCCGTAGCACCAAGCCAAACGATTACCATAATGAGGTTCTGGATAGCCGTCGGCATCTATAATTGTCCAATGCGGAAACATGGAATAAATCTTATCCATATTATCTATTTCCCGTTTGAACTGCACCATATAAAACATTCCCTTACGAATCGTTTCTTGGAGTCGTTCTTGCAGGATTCCTTTTTGGTAAATTCTGCCAAAAATCATGAGCATCCCCGAAAGTCCATGCGACAAACTCAGGTTGGTCGCTTCATCATTTTCTTTCAAAGAATAATTCCTGAAATGCGTTCCGTACATATTAGTGACACCATTGTCTAAGACTTTTGTCACTAAATCAGTCAAGTAAATCGCTATTTTTTCATCTGGTAAACGTTCCGAAAAATAGAACATTATCCCAAAAGCACCGTGCAAATAATCGTTTTTATGTTCGGCGATTTGTACGAGAGCTTGTTCGTAAAGATGCTCGTCCAAATCCGCTAATTCTTCTGATAAATCTAAATCCAGAAAGCCTTCTTTCTGCAAATAATTGACTACGTAACCCAATCCTGCCAGTCCATTTGATAGCGTACTACCCATCAGATGGGGAGTATCAGAATTGATTCTTTCAAAGATTATGTCTAATAATTCCGAAGCCGACGTTCCGTAGTGGGCTTCATTCGTTACCTTGAATTTTTCATAATAATATAGCACCATTCCCAATTCTCCTCCGAGTAATCCATCGTGAGGTCCTTCCCCGAAATCATGTATAATTTTATCTATATTTGATAACGTTTCTTTTGCTAATGTTATGTTGTTCATCTACTTAAATGTGGTATCGTCTGGGTCGGGATGTACTTAAAATCAAAAGTAAATAAAAACCCAAAAATGAAGAAAAATTTTATACCAACCAGCCTCCACGAAGGACGAAATAGACCATTCGACAGACATTCATTGAATATTAAAAACAAGATAAACTTGTCTATCCTATCCTACAAGATTTTTTACGCAGCCTGTTCCAAAAACGGTTTGAGCGTCAAAGCAATGGATATGAGTTGGTTACGCCCTTTGATATTGAGTTTCTCCATGATATTTGCCCGATGGTTATTGACCGTAGAAGCACTGATATAAAACATATCAGCAATCTTAGGTGTGGTATAAGATTTTGCGATGGCTTTTAGCACTTCTTTCTCCCTGATTGTCAAGCTCTTTAGCAGGTTTACTACGGGAGTATATTCCTGTAAACCTTCGTCTTGGAGTTCATTCAAAACTGTTCTCAGAATCGGAGAAATGTAGGGTCGTCCTGAGAAGATTTCCTGAATACAAAAGTAGAGTTCACTAATGCCAAAACCTCTGTGCAAATGCCCCGAAGTTTCTATTTGTGCCATCGCCATTTGGCGGACAGCATCCTGATTAGTTGTTATCAGAATCACCTCTGTATCTAACTCATTTTTCTGAGCAGAACGGGCTAATTCCAGCCCATCAATCAAGGGTAAATCACTGCTGATAATAGACACCGTAGGACGATAACGGCGAATTTGGCTGGCAGCATCTTTGCCATCTACCGCAAAGGATTTTACGATAAAATGCCTACTTCTGAGCGTCTCCGTTAGGGTTTCGCACAAGAGCAGGTTACTGTCTGCAATAAACAGTGTAGGCTCACTTTTTTGTTCGCTTGGACGTATCATGGCTTTTAGATTTAGAGAGCATTGGATGTTGTTTGTTTTCGATGTTCGATTTTTGTTGTTTATTCTTCGATGTTTGTCATTGCCGAAAATCGAATAACGAGAATCGAACATCGAAAATCGAGTAACGAAGCTCGAAAATAAAAACCACAGCAATACCAACACAAAGATTTTTAGGGTTTAGAGTTTTCAGCCCAATGCTATTTAGCGTTTCTCGGAGGTAATTGCTGTGGCGGTGGTCGCCCGAAGTATTGCTACTTCATGCTATTTTCATAATTAAACGAGGTTTCTTTTTAATGGCATTTAGCTTTTGGCGATTGGCTTTTAGCTAAATATTTCAAAAACACTCAGTAGTTCCAAACACATAGATTAAAGGGTTTAGAGTTTCCAGTTTACGCCGCACATTCGGCAGAATCTTGGTTGGAACTACTGAGGTTTTTTTAAGTTTCAATGAAAGAAATAATGAATAATAGCATGAGTGAATGTGTTTGATAATCAATCACTTAGCTCAAAAAATCAGTCATTGTACTTAGTTTTTTGTTTAGTTTAGAGAATTTTTGTACTGTTAAATTAAGTTTAGAGGTAATCGGTTTTTTGTTTAGTTTAGAGAATTTTGTACTGTTAAATTAAGTTTAGAGGTAATCCGTTTTTGTTTAGTTTAGAGAATTTTTAATCTTTCCAGCCAAAGCTGATTTTCATAGTTTAAAGATTTAGAGGTAAAACGATTTTAGAACATTCCACCAGTACTTCCAGTGAGGCTATTACATCTTTCAGAATACATAAAATCTATGAAATTATGGTTTTGAAAGTTTGTAATCATTTGTTTTGAAATCATTAATTTTTTTGAGGTTGACAGATTTTTCATAATCGTAAAAGTTTTAGTTGGGTTTGAGATTGACTGTTTATGTTTTATTGACGATTCAAAGTTGCCCAATAAATCATCCTGACAAAACTTTATTACACCAAACCCTTGCCTTTGTGGGACAAATAGGGGAATTTTACAGACATGAGTACTTTTGTGTAGAAACGGGGTATTCGTAAGGGGAAAAGGCGGGTTCGTCATGGTTACAGAAGTTAAAGTGTTGAAAATCAATTATTAGATGAATATAATAATTTCTAAGGAAAATGTAAAAAATATTTTTATCCATTTTTTTATATGGATATTATACATAGCCTATGAGTACAGTTTAGTTATTGTCATGGGTGCTCCAATAAATTTTTATGAAACCTTCTCAAACTTTGCTGTATATGCTATTTTGGTATATTCAAATGTTTTTGGAGGATTCAAATATTTTTTAAAACCTCTTAAATTATTATCACTCATTATTTATATTATTGGCATACTAATAGTCTTAATTACATTGAGATTCTATCTAAAAACACAGATTGTCCCGTATTTCAATCCTGTTCTTATAAATCCATACTATGACTTTGGTTTTTTTATTGCTGAATCTATTCAAAGATTTACTCTTTTCACCGTAATCAGCTTTGTCTATTATTTTTTCAGAAGGTTAAAAGAAGTAGAAAGACAAAAATTAGAAATTGAGAAAGAAAAGACTAAAAATGCAGAAGCTCTTCTTGTAAGTGAGGAGGCATTGCGTCTGAGGACAGAACAAGCCCTTGTACATGAGCATGAAATGGGAATTTTACAAAAAGAGCGAGATGAGGCAGAAATTGGTTTTTTGAGGGCTCAAATCAATCCACATTTTTTGTATAATACTTTAAACTTTTTTTATGCAAAAGTTTTTGCACATTCGCACGAGGCAGCAGATGGAATAAATTTATTGGTAAAAATGATGAAATATGCTCTCCAGAAAGAAGATAGCAAGGGAATGGTTAGTTTAGATGAAGAGATTGAGCATCTCAGGAACTTCATTCATCTCAATCAATTGCGATATAGCAATACGCTCCAAATTCAATTTAATGTAAAAGGAGTTACGATGTTTAGAAATATTGTTCCTCTAGTATTGGTGACTTTTGTAGAAAATGTGGTAAAACACGGAGATCTTTTAGACCCCCAAAAACCTGCCATAATTAGCCTTGAATTAACTTCTAAGCAGTTAATCTTTAGTACCAGAAATAAAGTACGACAAGGACCCAAAGAAAAATCTACGGGTATTGGTTTGGATAATACAATTAAAAGACTAAATTTGAGCTACAATAATGGTTATAGCTTGAAAATAGACGAAAACGAAGAATTTTACTTAACCCAATTCACCTTAAATATTTGAACTATGTTAAATTGCTTGATTGTAGATGATGAACAAAACGCTGTTGACATTCTTAGTACGTTCGTTGAACAGACCCCTTTTTTGACTTTGTTTAAGGGTACCACTAACCCAATTGAAGCTGTCGGCTTGATTCAATCAGAGAAAATTGATTTAGTATTTTTGGATATTCATATGCCACAACTTTCTGGCTTAGATTTAGCAAAAATTATTAAAGGAAAGGTAAAAATCATCTTCACAACTGCTTACTCAGATCATGCCGTTGATGCTTTTGATTTGGAAGCAATTGATTATCTGACCAAGCCAATTCCTTTTGATCGCTTTCTGAAAGCTGCTCAAAAAGCAGTAAATACCAATACAGGAAATCCTGCCCCAGAAGTGAAAGCAAATGAAATCAGAGAGAATGATTTTATTTTAGTAAAGACAGAAAATAAAGGGAAATTTATTAAAATTAATATCTATGACATCGTTTTTGTAGAAGGCTTGAAAAACTATATCTCTATCTATACCGTTGAAAATGAGAAGATTGTGACTTTAATGACCTTAAAAGACATGGAGGAGACTTTACCAACAAAAGACTTTGTCCGTGTTCATAAATCATACATCATTGCGATGGACAGCGTGAAAGTAATTGATGGAAATCAGATTTTTTTGAAAGAACTCAAAGCAGCTATCCCACTCGGAGAAAGCTACAGAGCACCATTCTTTGAAAATCTTGAGAAAAAAGTAAAAGGTGGTAGAAGACAATAATTCGACATTCGGTTTTCGATGTTCGATTTTTGTTTTCCGAACATCGAATAACAAAAATCGAACATCTAATCCCGAAAACCTCATGCTTCTAATCGACGAATCATATCGTCAATTTCGTCCAAAACATCTTGTGTTGCACCAAAGAACACATCATCATCAGAGCCGTCCAAGTCTTCCCAGTCAAGCTCCCATTTCTCAATTCCTACATCTTTTTTCATGATTAAAATAGTTTAAAGTATATGAATGATAAAAATATTGTTTCTAATGATAAATAAATAGCTATTGGTCTGGATTTTTGAGTGTAAATACACCCAGCAACAAGAAGGTCTCTGATAATTGTTAATTGTTAACTGATAACTGATAAAAGTCTATGATTTTTTTTCTGAAAACACATTCGTATTTCGATTGTACTTGGTTACTACGAACTTTGTCAAGATTAGTTTTGGCAAGGTTATAATCCACAAAACTTATCTTGCCCAGATTAAAGCTATACTCTGATGTTCGGAAGGCTTCTTCGATTGCTTTCACCTGATTATCAATGGCTTCCAAACGTTGATGTGCCGCCGTGAGGTCATTATATGCTTGTTCTATACGCTGCCGAAGCTGTTGATGAACAATATCTGATTGATACTCCGCATTCTTTTTTTCTATAACGCTCTTTACTATACGATTCTTTGCTGAAAATCCATTGAAGATTGGAATCTTAACGGTAAGATTAATGTATTTTGTAAGGTTATTTCCTAACTGATTAAAATATCCAAAAGGTTTGATTTCTCCACCTTGAACCTCTTGACGTATATACACAGGAGTTCGTTGTCCATTCATTAAAACAAAGGCTTCAGATGATGGTGACTCTACTATCTGAGAAGTTCCATCCGAGACAAATCCTTTGGCAATAGATGAATATTGGGTACTCATTCCCAAGCCCAAACTCACGGTTGGGTATTGGTAACTTTTGGCAATTTCGATTCCAGTTTTGGCACTTTTTATCCGTAAATCTGATGCCCTGATTTCAGGTCGAATCAGTCGGGCATTGTCAAAAATCTCATTGGCAGAGTGAAGTTCTTTCGCTTTGATAAAAGTAAAATCTCTTGCCTCCAAACGTTGTAATTTTAATACATCATTTGCTTCAAAATTCATTAATTGCAAAAGAGATAATTTTGCAGCTTGCAAAGCATTTTTGGTATTAACAACTCCCAATTCATCATTGGCTAATTGAGCTTTCAAGTCCAAAACATTTCTTTCTGGAACAATCCCCGCTTGGGCTAATTGTGTAGTTTTTTCTATTTGAATTTCTGTAATTTCTTTTTGATGCAAACCCACCGAAAGCATATCTTCTTGATTCAGAATTTGTAGATAAGCAACTATTACATTCAATGAAATTTGGTCACGTGTAGAAGCAATATCCAACTTGGCGGCTTCCAGATTTAGTTGCTGTTGTTTGATATTATTTTGCAATTGATAGCCTGCATACACTACTACGCTCGACCCCAAAGACCATTGAGACGAATTGATTGACTGGTCTGCATAGTTATTGGTATAAGGGTCGATACTTCGCCCAGCGTTATAGCCTTGTCCTAATTGCCCGTTCAAAGAAGGTAGTTTATTGAATTTGGATTGATTCAAGTTGACAAGTCCAGTCTCTACTTGTAACATGTTTTGTTTGACTTGTAAATTATTAGCCAAAGCGATTTCGATACACTCCTGCAAAGAATATACACCATCTGCTTTTCTGGGAATGTTTTTTTGTGAAGGCTCAAAAGCCAACATTTGTGCATTTGTGTTCAAACACAAAAGCCACAAACAAAACAAAATGTATCTGTGGAATTTCATAGTTTCAAGAGTTTAGTTTTTATTTTGCAGTAAAAGGGTCGAAAGGTAAAAGGTGAACGGTACACGGTGAACGGTAAATTTGTACCACATAAAACGTGTACCGTTCACCATACACCGTTCACCATTTTTACCGTGTACCGTTCACCGATTTTACCTCGGCGTGCCTGATCCTTCCAAAGGTGCATCAGTATTAGGTGCAACTTTACCTGGCGTAATAACATTAGGACTTTCAGTCGGTGGTGTTACAGGCACTTCATTTTTAGGTACAGTCGTTTTAGGGACTATACTTTCTTCTTGCTCACGGCAAGCTACGGCACAAACACTAATGGTAAGTACGGCAGCAAAAATCCATCTTTTTTTCATGATATTATTTTGTCCCTCACCCCACAGGGAGTGTTTAGAATATGACATCTTTCTCAGGGGTACAGAAAGTGTTTTCGTTAAGCTATAAGTTTTGCACAAATAGCTCTCAGTTCAAAATCAAGCCATTACTTCACCTACTTCGCCAACCAACTTTGCTTCAATATTTCTGATAATTTCATTGCAATTGGCACAGGCTTTTGCACCTTCTTGGGCAAACCAACGGCACTTACTCCGAATCGCACAGGCTTGTAAACCATCTTCTACTCTGTCAAGAGCCTTGACAATTTTACCAACCAAACCGCATTCATGTCCGTCCCATTGGTGGCAACCACCTTTGGCACAGTTTCCAGCAAAACGAAAACGTTCTTCAGCAGGACGACCTTTCTTGGCTTCTTCTACAAAAGTTTTATCAATTTGAATTGGCTCGGGCAAATAATCTACTTTACCGTCTGCTTGAACAATCCCAAAAAGTGATGCTCCTGGCTTTGCTACATAACTCGGACAAAGCAAATGTTCTGATGATTTTGATTCTTGCGTATTCATAATTATTGAGATTATTGAGCTTTAAGCTGGGAGCTATAAGCCGTCAGCTTTTATTATTTTATTAAAAAACTAATCACTAACGGCTTAATTTTCAGATAGTTATTTTTATGCTTCTACTGCTGTTAAAATATCAAGCCATTTAATTGGTGGAAAAAATCTTCCGCCCGCATAAGCTTCTACGCCACCTGCTTTGATTTTCTGAAGTGTCTCTTCATTCATCACTCCTAAATTATCTATCTGGGCTAATTGCTTCATCAGAATACCTTTAGCGACTTCTTTTTGTTCTGATGAAAGGCTATTAACTGCATCTTTCAATTGTTGAATATTCTCGATTTCCATTGTTCATTGTTTTAGAGATTTAGATTTATGTTAGAAATTAAATTTGCTTTGCTGAACCCGCTGATTTGATTCCAAATGGATCTCTGTCTGGGTCATACCAAATACCAAGTACTTGATTGATAATGTCACTTTTGAGAATACCCCCAGCGATTTTCTTTAAAGTATCTTGATTGATTTCGCCTAAGTGATCTACCTCGGCTAATTTTTTCATAAATACCTCTGTGATTGCATCTTTTTGCTCTGGCGAAAGGTTTTTGATAACCTCAACGGCTTTTTGGATTTCTGCTAATTGCATGATTTTATTAAGTTTAGAGAGTTGTTAATCATTTTTAGAATTCTAATGCCCCACCATTTTTCGGATTTGGCCATGCAATCAATCCTACTGTACCCCAATCATCTGGGAAACCTATCGGTGAAATAGGGAATACTCCCCCACCAGCAAGTTTTGTTCTTGTTTCGTCATCTAAATCACCACAGTTATCAATACTGGCGATTTCTTTCATGTAGTCTTCCTGAGACTGACCTTTTTTCTTTTTCCACTCTTTTGTGCTATCAGTTGCCATAATGTTTTGAGGTTTAAATTGTTATTGTTTTCTGTCACAAATTTGTACTCTGAAAATGGCTTCTGAAAAATTGTTACACCAACACCCCTTTTTTACAGACAAGTCAAAGCCAAACTACCGACAATACTCTCTTTCAATAGGTTGCAGTTATGAATCAAAACTGATATTTTTGTGTTAATAATATAGAATTAGTCCAAATCAAATATGCAATCCAAATATGCAGTCCAACTCAAATCCAGATTCTGTCAAGAAAATATTTACGGCTTACCTCGAAAACAAGGGTCTTCGTAAAACGCCAGAACGCTTTGCGATTTTGGAAGAAATCTATTCTCGTGACGACCACTTTGATGTTGAAGAATTATATATTTCGATGAAAAATAAGAAATACCAAGTCTCACGGGCAACAGTTTATAATACCCTTGATGTATTGGTTGAGTGTGATTTAGTAACCAAACACCAGTTCGGAGGCAATCAGGCTCAGTACGAAAAATCTTATGGTCGTAAACAACACGACCACCTGATATGCACTGATTGTCACCACGTTACAGAATTTTGTGACCCCCGTGTACAAGGAATTCAGAACATGGTTGGCGAGATGCTCCAATTCAATGTCATGCACCATTCATTGATTTTTTATGGCTCATGCACCAAAACCGACTGCGAACACAAAAGAACAATGATTGCTGAAAAACGTGAAATTTCAGAGAGATAACCATGATTCCAATTAAACACTACGCTATTTTCTTATCGAATGAAAGTGATAAAAATGCCCTCATCGAGGAGATTCTTTCCCAAAAACTGACTGGTTTTTTAGCTAATTTCAATGAATTGGTAGGTGTACTTTTTTCAAAGATTAGTATTTCTGAAATATTAGAAGAAGAAGACCGTCATGGTTTCACGGAGGTAACCAGAACCTTGAATCGGAGTTTAAAATCTATGTCGAGCGGGGAACAGAAAAAGGTCTTTCTGAATCATTTACTTACTCAGAAATTCGACTTTATGATTCTGGATAACCCTTTCGATAATCTTGATAATCAGACAATTACGTCGCTACACAATACATTATACAAAGCTGCAAATACAACATCATTCATTCAATTTGTTCATCGAGAACGAGATTTATTGCCTTTTATCAACAACATTATTACGGTTGAAAAAAAGCGAAATTTCGTACTACATCCCGACAAAAACCAGTTTCTTCTTCAATACAAAGCCCTGCATGAGAATCATTTTTCGGGGGATATTCCAGCATCAATTTGTCGGTATGATTTAGCCAATAATGAGTTGATAAAATTCCAAAATGTAAATGTGAGTTATAACGAAAAACCTATTTTACAGAACATCACTTGGACGATTCAGAAGGGTGAATTTTGGCATTTGAGAGGTCCGAATGGTTCAGGAAAAACAACAATCTTATCCATGATAACGGGGGATAATCCCAAAGGTTATGGTCAAGATTTAACACTTTTTGGAAGAAAAAAAGGAAGTGGAGAAAGCGTTTGGACAATTAAAGAAAATATTGGTTACGTTACGCCCAACATGACGGATTTGTTCAGCACAAGACATACTCTGGAACAAATGCTGATTTCTGGCTTTCATGATTCGATTGGACTCTACGTCTATCCGACTGATTCACAGGTACATACAGCAAAGTATTGGTTAAAATTAATTGGAATGGAAGACCTTAGTCAGCAACTTTTTTGTTTACTTTCGGCAGGGCAACAGCGTATGGCTTTGGTGGTGCGAGCAATGATAAAACATCCGCCACTTTTGATTTTGGATGAAGCCATTGCTGGACTCGACGACCATTATACGTTTTTGGTAGTTTCCTTGATTAATAAAATTGCTGCTGAAAAAACGACTACCATTTTGTATGTTTCTCATAGAAATGAAGAAGGGCTTTTTCCAAGAAGTATTTTTGAACTGACTCCCACCGAAAATGGGTCAGTTGGAAACATTTTAAGTTGAGTATTAATTACCGCAAGGACGGAAAGACGCAAGTTTTTTGATTAGAAATCCATTTTCCTTAGCGTCATAAGCGTCTTTGCGGTAATTTAACTTACAACCGCAAGGACGGAAAGACGCAAGTTTTTTGATTAATGCAATCATTTTGGAAGTATTCTCTTCATGAAAAACTCATTTTCCTTAGCGTCATAAGCGTCTTTGCGGTAATTTAACTTACAAATCATTAACCTCATGCAAATCACTTTCAATTTTACCGTTTTGATTCTTGGAGTCATCATTTCGTCTTCCTTTTTTGCGACTGGTTTGCTGTGGTTTTCTTCACAAAATAAACAATCTAATCGTTTTCTTGCCCTATTGATTCTCTCGATTACCCTCTGGTTAATCGACCATTTTCTGAGAATTTCGGGTATTTATGGACAAAATGCCAATCTGTATTTTCTGCCTATTTTCTATTCTTTAGCCTTTGGTCCATTGATTTATTTTTATGTCAAAAGTCTTGTAAATCAGTCATTTAGATTTCAAAAAAGAGATTTCCTACATTTCGTTCCAGTTCTTTTTCAAGCTGGTTTGTACTTGTTTTTGACCACAAAAAACTATGCTTTCAAAAACTGGTACTGGGAAAATATTCATCAATGGATTACCTACAAAATCGAATTTGACGGTACATTTATTTCAATGCTAATTTACTTGGGATTATCCATTCGGTTACTCAGAAAATATCAGATTTATGTGGTAAATAATTTTTCAGAAACGTCCAAAATTCGCTTGAATTGGCTCAAAACTATCTTAATTATTTTGGTAATTCTGTGTCTGCAATGGTTGCTGGAAATCATTCTGAGAGACTTCTTTAATCTCTATTTCAACTATGATTATTCTATCCAAATCCTGGGAATAATGGCTTTGGTACTGGCAGTTGGAGGCATTAGACAGTCAAATTTAGCCATAAATTTTGAAGAAGAATCCGTTCCAAAAACTCAGATTCAAATTGACACTCAGATTTTAGAACAACTAAAAAATGGCATGGAAATTCAGAAACTATACCTGAATCCTACGCTCACTTTGTCTGAATTTGCCAAAGATTTGAAACTGAATTCCAAGATAGTTTCTCAACAAATCAACACAGGTTTAGGCAAATCTTTCAATGATTTTGTGAATGAATATCGAGTCGAGGAAGTAAAACGCAGGTTAAATTCTTCAGACATTGACCGCCTAACGATTCTGGGAATTGCTTTTGAATCGGGCTTCAATTCAAAAACTACTTTCAATCGAATTTTCAAAGATTTCACAGGAGTTGCACCGAGGGATTTCAAAATACAATGAGTGATTGAAATAATGAGTGATTGAGTGAATGGATGAATGAACGGATGAATTTTGAAAATCTTCGCTTATTTCACCATACGTTTATTCCATCATTCATTCACTCACTCATTGATTCAATCACTCATTGAGATAAAAATGTCCCAAAACCTAATTCGGGACGTTCCAAATCCTACTTTGGGGCGTTTCTGCCTATTTTATCCTACAAATTTGTGTCGTTCATTTAAAAACATAACGACATGAAAAAACTCATCATTATTTTCTCAATTCTGGTTTTTACCTCTCCCCTACTCGCCCAAAAAGGTTGGACAGACCATACCCGAATCTTGCCTGATACCCTCAGAAAAGTACCTGTGGCGATAACTTTATTCCACAATCCGAACCCAAATTATCCCGTCTTGAATGATACCAATGGAAATTATGACGGAAAATATCTCTGGAAACACAGCACTTTTATCCGTTCCGAAATGGAAGATTTAGAGGTCGTTTCAGCAGGAAGTTTCATTTGGTTTTCTGAAAAAGGGTGGTTCACAAACGTGCAATATAGCAAAGCAGATTTTGCTGAAAAATTCAATTGTAAAAATGGTATTCTGAAAAAAGGTAAGACTTATATTTTCAAAAATAACTATCGTTTCGGCGATGATTTATTTGGCGGAGATGCCCTCTGGTACGTATTGGCGAAGGATAAAAATGGGAAGATTTATAAGGGTATGGGATTAATTGAAACTGAAGGAGAATTAAAGTAGGGACAAATAAAACAAAAATCATGAAAAATACAATCAATATACTATTCGTAATTATCTCATTATCAGTGAGTTCAAAAGCACAATCAGTTTTTAAAGCTAATCCAGAAAATAGTAAATTCTCTTGGACAGGTTATGCCTCAGTGGGGAATTACGCCCCCACAGGAACAATAAAATTAAGTGCTGGAAGTTTGGTTTTTGATGGAAAAACCATCTCAAAAGCAGTCTTTGAATTTGACATGAAAACGATTACTCATGAAAATAAAGACTTACAAAATCACTTGAGAAATGAAGATTTTTTTGATGTAGAAAAATTCCCGAAAGCTACATTTACTTTAGAAAAAATCACGGGTAATCAGGCGGTTGGTTTCTTGAAAATCAAGGATGTTCAACAAAGAATTTCGTTCCCGATTACCTTCAAAAAATCAGCAAAAAAGATTCAGATTCAAGCAATCATCAATGTGAATCGGACTGATTTTGGCATAAAATATAATTCTACAAATTTCTTTTCAAATCTTGGCGACTATGCTATCAAGGATAATTTCGAGTTAAAATTAGATTTATCAATGGACAAGGTTATAAAATAAATATTTTCTTTTCAGATTGTTTATATTTGCAACTTTGAAAAGAAGCCCCCCAACCCCCAGAGGGGGAGTCTTTTTAAATTCAACATAAAATGCCCCTTCTGGGGGTTGGGGGCTTCAAATAAAATGGCAGTAGATGTATTGTTAGGTTTGCAGTGGGGAGACGAAGGAAAGGGTAAAATTGTTGATGTTTTAGCCCCTAAATATCAAGTTGTAGCACGTTTTCAGGGTGGTCCGAATGCTGGACATACACTCGAATTCGATGGTTTTAAGCACGTTTTACACCAAATTCCATCTGGAATTTTTCGCTCTGAAGTCCAAAATATTATTGGCAATGGCGTTGTGCTTGACCCTATCATTTTCAAAAAAGAAATTGATGGATTGGCAAAATACAACCTTAATATTCTTGAAAATTTAGAGATTTCTAAGAAAGCATCTATTATTTTACCAACGCATCGTTTGTTAGATGCTGTCTACGAAAAAGCCAAAGGTGATGCCAAAATTGGTTCGACTTTGAAAGGAATTGGACCAACTTATACGGATAAAATCTCTCGCCAGGGCTTGCGTGTAGGTGACATGATTTCTCCGAATTTCAAAGCAAAATATGATAAATTAGTAGCTGTCCACAAAGGAATTTTGGATGTTTACAAATTTGAATACGACCTTGCAGCAGCCGAAACGGAGTTTTTTGAAGCCGTTGAATTCATGAAAACATTTCAATTGGTTGATTCTGAATACGTTGTAAATCAGGCACTTGCAGATAAAAAAACTATTTTGGCAGAAGGTGCTCAGGGTTCGTTGCTGGACGTTGACTTTGGTTCATACCCATTCGTGACTTCTTCAAATACAGTTACGGCTGGTGCTTGTACAGGCTTGGGTGTTGCACCCAAAAATATCGGTGAAGTTTACGGAATTTTCAAGGCTTATGCTACTCGTGTAGGCTCGGGTCCGTTTCCAACAGAATTGATGGACGAAGTTGGCGAAAGAATGCGTCAGGAAGGTAGAGAATTTGGTTCAACAACGGGTCGTCCGAGACGTTGTGGTTGGATAGATTTACCAGCTTTGAAATACGCCATGATGATTAATGGGGTTACACAATTGGTAATGATGAAGGCAGATGTTTTGAATATTTTTGAAGAAATCCACGTTTGTACAGCTTATCAATTACCAGACGGAACAATCTCCGAACAATTGCCTTATGACATGACGGACACCATCGTTACGCCTGTGTATGAGACCTTGAAAGGATGGCATTGTTCATTGGAAGGACTAAGAAAATTTGAAGAATTGCCAACAGAATTATCAGCATATATTGCTTTCTTGGAAGAAAAATTAGAATTGCCCATCAATTTCATCTCGACAGGTCCAGACCGTGATGAGTGTGTTTTGAGAGGGAAATTAGCGTAGGTTTTAAGTTGATAAGGTTTAAGTTGTTTCCGTGGTGTCAGATTCTCAAATCTGACACTGGATTCTTAAATCCAAAATAATGAGATTTTCAAGTTTTATGGAAAAGAAGAAATCAAAGGAAAAAGGTGTAAAATCTCCTAAATCAAAATTAGAATGGGCAAACGAGGTAGCAATAAATGCTGATTTAGCTCAAATCAGAGCATTATTGTAAAAGCCTTTGATAAAAACATAGTACCAAGGTTCAGCATTTTTCGTAAATTGCTGAACCTTTTTTATTTACCCTAATTCAACAAATATTAATCTTGAAAAATCTATTTAATTTATTGATAATCAGCTCACTAATACTGTTCTCTCTCCAAGTTTTTGCTCAAAAAAAGATAGAAATCGAAGAAGATAGAACCTCTCCTATTGCTAAAAAATTTAACACTTTGTTTGATACTATGCCTAAAGAAGTGGAGTTCGGAGCGAGTATTTACAAAAACGGAGAAGTTTATTTCTCAATCTCAAATCGTAACTGGTTTAATCAATTATTCACTAATCCCAAAGACGGTATTTCGATTGATGTTGTTTCAAAAGATATTTATACCTGTGATAAAGAAATTCCAGAAAGTAAAACTTGGAAAAAAGGTGAATGGATTAAACCTATGTTTTTGTCAGATTTAAAGAAAGGGATTGTTGATTTGGGAAATGGACATATCCAAATCAAAATTGGAGTGTTGCCTCAACATCTAAGAAATAAAGAAGTAGAAGGAAATATTGGGTTCATAAAAAATGGAAAATTGTGTCATTATAAAAGTTTCTTAAACATTGACAGAAGTGTTTTTCAAATTTTACCAATGGGTCTTTTTACCGAAAATCATATCAAATATGATGATATTAATGACAAAAATAAAGATGTTAAACCTTCCATTTTTACTAAGAAAATACAGTTTGTAATTCCTTTTCAGAAAAATAAATATGACCATAACCTTGAAGACATCAAACCTTTGTACGATTCCTTGAAACTGACTGACTATAAAATCAGAAAGATTGTCATAAGGGCATATTCATCGGTTGAAGGTAGCGAGGATATTAATAGGCAGCTTCAAAAACTTAGAGCTAATGCGATTGTAAAAGCACTACAACAATTCCAAAATGTTAAAATAGAAACCGAGGTAACTACAGCTGAAAATTGGGTAGAATTTATCAGAGATATACAAAATACTTCTTTTGAAAATCTATCGTCTTTACGCCATCCTGATGTGAAAAGTAAATTAATCGACAAAGATTTCGCTTTGCAATTAGAACCCATTTTACAAAATCATCGTAAAGCAATTACAACCATTTATTTGGACAAAAGAACTGGTTTTGAAGAAGTTATAGAGCCATCAAACATCTTAAACCAGTTCAAGAAAGCAATTCAAGAAAAAAATACTGAAACCGCAGGCAGTATTCAAAAAGAGGTATTTGACCGAATTTATGATAATAGATTACCGACTGATTATTTGAATAAACTGGAAATTCCAGCAGAAAAATCATTTATTTCGCTACTCAATAATCAGGGCGTTTATCGTTATTTACTGTCAGTGGATAAGGATAAAAATCTATTCGAGACAAAAGGAACAATCTCAGTTCTGGCAGTCCCACGAGGACATTATCTTATTGAATATGATTTAGAAGCGATAAAACAGTTTGAGAAATACAGAATTATTGACCCCGAAAATGCTAAAATCAATTATAATATCTGCTCTTTAAAATTCAAATTGTGGAAATTTGATAGTACAATCGTCTCATCCTCAGAGTTTTGGAAAGAAATTGTCAAAATCCGTCGTAGCAATGAAATAGATATTTCTTTGGCTCGTAGAATGGTCATCAATTATCATATTTTAATGAGCGAACAACATCAAAGTCGTTTTGAATATGACCTAAAAGATTCGTCTGTAAGTTTTATATATCAAAAATATAAGGACTTAAACTTGAATGATAGGGAACTATACTCATTGGCAAAATTCTTAGTTTACTATTCAAGAGATGGTGAAGCAACCGAAATTGTTTCTGATAAAATGGACAAAATAGATGTTGATGAAGACTTACTTTTTTACTACATAAATTTAATGTTCTATGATAATTTCGCAACATCCGACCCAGATTTTATAAAGGCAGTACAAAATGCTACAAGTATTAACAAGAAAAGATTTTGTCATTTCTTTGATTCTACGGATAAGGGTGGTGCAGGCTTTTCTTTACTTGAAGATAAATACCTCAGAGGGTTTTATTGTAAATATTGTGAGTGGTAGTATCCTTAATTACAGTAAGAACATAGTAATTTTTCGTAAATTGCTGAACCTTTTTTTAACCCTGATATAATTCTTCTGAAACACAAACTGGAGAACCCAACCATGCTACAACAAAACACAATACTGTTTCAACAATTATTTGCGGGGGAAGACGTCTATCTGATTTCGGATAAAAAGGATTTGGAGGGAGCAATTTCAATTGAAAATGTTCCAGAAATACCTCCGACTGAAGTCAAAACAGAGCCAATTGTTATAGAAAAAATGGTAGTTCCAAGTCCGCCAGTACAAGTGGTTGAGCAAACTCCTACATACGTACCCGACCAAAAGGTTTTAGTCTTGGTAAATACCATTACTGAACCTGAAAAATTGTTTTTGAATAAGATTCTTGGAGCAATTAATTTAGATTTATCGAGCGTTAATCTATTGATTTTGAGTGAATTAGACAATAAAAATCTCAAATCAATTTTGCAACAAAACCTTCTCACGCAATTAGTTACATTTGGTGTTCCTTTGGTAAAAATCAATATTGAAATACTGTTGACGCCCTACCAAATCAGAGAAGTTGAGGGCGTAAAACTCTTATATTCTGATTCTCTTTCTGAGATTGAAAACGATATTCCGAAAAAAACTGCCCTCTGGAAAGCCTTAAAAGCAATGGTGAGTTAGGGCAGTTGGCAGTTAGCTATTGCCTTTATAATTAGACGATTAAATTGCCAATTACCCCTCTATAAAAATCTTTTCTCTAAACCTCTAAGTTCATAATTTTTACCAAATGCCAAAATCCATTTTCATAGAAACTGAACGTCTCCGAAACCTCAATAGTGGTTTGGGACAAGTTTGTTTACAGCTTGGAAAAGAAATTACTAATATTTCAGAAAATATTGAAAATACTATATATTTTTACATTCCTGAAAATAAAAATAGAATATTTGGCGAAAAAGTGCAGTATAAATTTGTCTCGAAATGGCATAAGTACTTCAAAATCAATAGCAAATCCTACGACGTTTGGCATTGTCTGCACCAAGATTCTGAGTATTTTCCTTCTGAAAAAAGCACGAAACTCATACTAACAATTCATGATTTGAATTTTTTGGAACGTCCAGATTATTCGGTAGCGAAAAAGGCGAAGAAATTGAAGGTTCTTCAACAAAAAATCAATCGTGCAGATGTCCTAACAACGATTTCTGAGTTTACGGCATCAGAGGTTAGGAAACATTTAGATGTAGAAAACAAGGAAATTCATGTGATTTATAACGGAAATTCTTTGAAAATAGACCCCAACGAAATTTCAGAAATCCCCCCTCCTACCGAAGATTTTATTTTTTCAATTGGTATTGTTCAAGCCAAAAAAAACTTCCATGTTATTTTGCCCATTATTCAGCAAAATCCTGATTTACATTTTCTCATTGCAGGCGACAATGATACTTCTTATGCAGATGGAATTCAAGAAATGATTGAGGAGATGGGTATTGCTGACAGGGTTCATTTTTTAGGAATTATCACAGAAAAGCATAAAATTTGGGCGTATCAAAACTGCAAAGCATTTGTATTTCCCTCATTATCAGAGGGTTTCGGTTTACCAGTCGTGGAAGCGATGAGTTTGGGAAAACCAATTTTTTTATCAAACCTAACTTCTTTACCAGAAATTGGTGGAGAAGATGCTTATTATTTTGAAGATTTTTCTCCTGAAAATATGGTCAAAATTTTCCGAGAAGGCATGGCTGATTTTGAAAAAAATCCTCAAAAATCTGAAAGATTACAACAACGTGCCGCACAATTCACCTGGAAAAAAGCAGCCGAAGCCTACTGGGAGCTTTATTTACGGCTCACGGTAAACGGCTTACGGTGAACGGTTCACGGTAAACGGTGGAGATGAGACATCCTACAAAGGTGAATAGGGAACAGAGTATCTAACTCTACATCCACCATTTAACCGTTCCCCGTGAACCGTGTACCGTTTACCGTCTCTTCGTTTCCCAATAATTTCTTACCTTTGTACTGCAATTAAAATCAAAAAATCTTGAAAACATACCTTCGCATACTGCGGTATTCACCACTGAAAAATTTCATTTTACCCTTCTTTATTTGCTCGGTTATGGCAAGTTCTTTCGGGATTTTGAACTTTGCGTTATTACAACCACTTTTGGACATTCTTTTTAGTGAAAAACCTATCCAACTTACCCCAAAGCCAGTTTTTGAATTCTCAATTACTTATTTTTCGGCACTTTTTAATCATACTTTAACTAAAATTGCTACTGAAAAAAGTAAAATAAATGCCCTTTGGTTTGTCTGTGGGGTTATCGTAAGTTCGGTTTTCATGTCGAATATCTTTCGGTATTTATCCACCAGAATTATTGAAAAAGTAAAAGGACTTACCGTAGCACATCTTCGTCAGGCGGTTTTTGAAAAAACCATTCACCTGCATTTAGGATTCTTTTCAACCGAAAAAAAAGGAAATATTATCGCCCACATGACAACCGATATTCAGGAGGTCGAAAACTCAGTCGGCAAAACCTTTACGGCATTATTCAAGGAAAGTTTTCAGTTAGTTTTTTTCTTTGGAACACTGTTTTACAAATCTGTTGAACTCACTCTTTTTTCACTAATTGTTATCCCGATTTCAGGAGTAATTATTGGTTCACTCAGCAAAAAACTTCGAGAAAATGCCCAAGAAGTACAACAAAAACAAGGCAATCTTTTCTCGATTTTGGATGAAACTTTTGGGGGAATCCGAGTAGTAAAAGGCTTCAATGCGGAGACATTTATCAAGAAAAAATTTAAAGATGAAAACTTTAGCTATTTTCATTCTTGGCTGAAATTAGTTTTTCGTCAGGAGTCTGCATCTCCTATGTCAGAATTTTTAGGCGTTGTTACCGTGGCGGGTATCCTGATTTACGGTGGTTCGTTGGTGCTTTCAGGACAATCAAATATGTCGGCTTCTTCATTTATTACCTACATTATTTTGTTTTCACAGGTAACTCGCCCTGCCAAAGAAATTTCCAATGCCATCTCTGGTGTGCAACGTGGCGTGGCAGCAGCAGAGCGAATTTTGAACTTAATTGATACCCCAAATCCGATTCAAGACAAAGCAAATCCGATTGAAATTGAAGGTTTTAATCAGGAAATTGAGTTCAAAAATGTGGGTTTTGCTTACAATGAAAACACGCAGGTTCTCAATAATATTTCGTTCAAAATACCAAAAGGAAAAACCGTTGCTTTGGTAGGTTCTTCGGGTGGCGGAAAATCAACAATTGCAGATTTAGTCCCAAGATTTTATGACCCAACACAAGGGCAAATCCTGATTGATGGACAAGATTTACGAGATATTTCTCAGGGTTCGCTCAGAAACCTCATGGGAATCGTGACGCAAGAATCAATTTTGTTCAATGATACAATACAAAATAATATTGCTTTTGGCTCAGAAGTATCTGAAAATCAGATAATTGACGCAGCAAAAATTGCCAACGCTCATCAATTTATCTCTGAAAGTCCAGACGGATACGAAACCTCCATTGGCGAACGTGGCGGAAAATTATCGGGCGGGCAACGCCAGCGTATGAGTATCGCAAGAGCAATTTTGAGGAATCCGCCGATTTTAATTTTGGATGAAGCGACCTCTGCTTTGGATACTGAATCTGAAAAATTGCTGCAGGAAGCCCTGACAAATTTGATGAAAAACAGGACAACTTTAGTTATTGCCCATCGCCTCAGTACGATTCAGCACGCCGATGAAATTCTGGTCATTCACCAAGGACAAATCATCGAGCGAGGCACGCATTCTGTATTGTTGGAAATTGAAGATGGGTTTTATAAGAAATTGAGTTCGATGCAGAAAGTTCCAAGTGCTGAAGCGTAGAAATGGGAAAAGATAGAGAAACTGTACAAGTAGCTGTTGGCTGTTGGCTATTAGCCTTAAAATCAGAAGTTTATCTAATTAAAAGTGTCGATTATAAAATATTTGTTACTTATCAGTGAGTTACAACAATTCAACAACTCAAATCTCAACAATCTGAGTATAACCCATTCCATATTTATCCATCACCCGTAAGTTCGCTTGAATTGTGAGGGATTTATGCCTTTGATTTGCTTAAAAACTCTTCCGAAATAAGAGACGTTATTGAAACCACAACGAAAACAAATATCTGTAATTTCGAGACCCTGCAAGAACATTTTACAAGCCTGATTGATACGATATTCATTTGTGAAATCCGTAAAAGTTTGATTAAGATTTTTTTTGAAATAATTACAAAATGCAGGAATTGTGAGATTACAAATATTTGCAACTATTTGAATATCAATATTTTGTGAATAATTTTCTTCTACATATTTATAAATTTTTTCTAATCTTACTTGGTCTTTTTGGCTAAAATTATACCGAATATCAACGGCATTCAATGCCAAATACTCGGTTGAGTTTGCTAAAGTCTGGAGAATATGCAGCAATTCAATCAAGCGTTCAAACTGGGATAAATTGGGTAGTTTTTTCATTTTCTCAGATAAAAACTGCTTAGTTTCTCCGTAAAAACTAAGTCCTTGTTTAGAACGGTCAAACAGTTTTCTGATATGTTCCATTTCTGGTTTATTCAGAAAATTTTCTCCCAAAAAATCCTCTCTAAACTGAATCACCACTTCCTCGTGCGTACCCACAGAACCGTAACCAAAGCCTCCATGCGGAAGATTTGCCCCAATCAAGACTAAATCTCCACCAGTATAATTACTGAGATGATTGCCCACGTGCCGCCGTCCGTCACCATCAAAAACACAAACGATTTCGTATTCTGGATGATAATGATAATGCCATTTAAAGGTATCTGCAACTACCTGATGATGCAATAATCTGAAAGAACTACCAGCATCAGGCTGAATGATTTCAAACTCAGTTTTCATTTGATTAATTTCAAGAATAATTATAACCTTACTTTGAATTATTACTAAATTACTCAGTATTTTTATAATACTCGCAGAAAAATATTAACACAGTACTTTTTTCTATAAATCTAAGAGTTGTGTTTAGATGAATTTTATCTGAAATTTGTAAGCCATTAACCATTTCATGAGTACAAAAACAATTGATTAATCTGAAAAGCGGACAAAAGTCCGCTTTTTGTTTTAAATTTAGTAGTTATCCAAAAAACCAAGACCCATGAACAACCACAAAATCAAACTATCTATTTTTATTAACTATTTCCTTTTTGCTATTTTACTGAATAGCGTAGGAACAGTCATCTTGCAAGTCCAAACTTCTTACGGAATTACGGCATCATCAGCAGCAATTTTGGAGGCTTTCAAAGATTTGAGTATCGCTCTTATTTCATTTTTAGTAGCATCGTACATCACGAGAATCGGCTATAAAAATTCTATGCTTTTGGCATTGATTATTGTAGCAATTACTTGTTTGGGAATGCCCCTTGTGAATCAATTTTGGATGACAAAACTGCTATTCGGAGCGGTAGGGGCAAGTTTTGCTCTGATAAAAGTCTCTGTTTATGGTACAATTGGTCTAATCGTGAAGGACCAAAAAGAGCATATCAGTCTCATGAATTTTATCGAATCTTTCTTCATGGTGGGTATCCTGACGGGGTATTTTATTTTCGGGGCATTCATCGACGACGCAAATCCGCAATCTGGTAATTGGGTCAACGTATATTACCTACTGGCAGGTTTGGCGGTTATTGCTTTTTTAATTTTATCAACTACCCAAATTGATGAGTCGAGTATTAAAAATCCAACAGAGAAAACTGCACTTGGAGACTTCGAGGCAATGTTTCGCTTGGCAATCGTCCCTGTGGTTTTGGTGTTTGTAGCAAGTGCTTTTATTTACGTTTTGATTGAACAAAGTATCATGAGTTGGTTGCCGACTTTCAATAATAAAGTCTTACATTTACCTAATACCCTGAGCGTCCAGATGGCGAGTATCTTGGCGGCTTCTACGGCATTGGGTCGTTTTTTGGCTGGTATTGTTTTAAAGAAAATAAAATGGGTTACTGTGCTGATAATCTGTGTGTTACTGGCTGGTGGAATGGTTTTATTGGCTTTGCCATTGGCACAAAATCTTGGTAACGAAGCAATCACAGGCTGGAATAATGCACCGCTTGTTGCCTTTATTTTTCCGATGATTGGCTTGGTCATCGCACCCATTTATCCTGCCATTAACTCTGTGATTTTGAGTTCGTTACCTACCCGTCAGCACGGAATGATGTCTGGTCTGATTGTCATTTTTTCGGCATTGGGTGGTACAACAGGTTCGTTAATCACAGGTTATATTTTTGAACATTACGGCGGACAAAATGCCTTCTATTTTTCACTCATTCCGATGACAATTTTGATTGTATGTTTGGTATTTTTTAATAAATTAGCAAAAAAATAAGTTGTAAGTCGTAGGTATGAGGTCGTAGATATGAGGTATGAGGTTGTAGATTATTCGTAAAACTACTGTCCCACACACGAATTAATACACGACCTCATACCTATTGCCTTATACCTAAATTTCCCTTCCACTAAGATTTTATCCAAAAATGACAAAGTTATCTAAAAATTCATATCTATTTGCTGATTCTGAACTGTTCAAGGTGGTTCAGATGAGTGATATTTTCCCTGACTCCAAGACTTTTACTGATTATGTTCCAATTCGTTCTTTAGAAAAAATTGAGGCTAAATATCTAAAAAAATGCCAAGTTCCAGACTTTAGTCTAAAAGCATTTGTCGAGAAGCATTTTTATAAGCAACCTTTTCAATCCATTGATTATCAGAGTGATAGTACAAAATCTATAGAACAGCATTTGGGTGAATTGTGGCAAGTTCTTAGGCGTGAACCTGCTACGTCAGAAGGCTCTTTGATTGAAATTCCGTACCCGTATATCGTGCCAGGGGGGCGTTTTCAGGAGATTTATTATTGGGATAGTTATTTTACCATTTTGGGTTTGCAGGCAAGCAGACAAATTGATTTAATCGAAAACATTGTCAATAATTTTGCACATCTTATCAACCGATTCGGGTATATTCCAAACGGTAATAGAACGTACTTTTTGGGGCGTTCGCAACCTCCTTTTTTCTCGTTGATGGTCAATGTTCTGAGAGAAGAAAAAGGAGACGAAATCCTATTGAAATATTTACCAGTTTTGGTAAAAGAATATCAATTTTGGATGCAAGGAAAAGAAGAACTTTCAGATGAAAATAATACCCATAAAAGAGTGGTTTTATTGGAAAAAGATGTTGTACTAAATCGCTATTGGGACGAACACGACACACCCAGACCAGAATCTTACAGGGAAGACTTAGAACTGGCAAAAGGTAGCTCAGTTTATCCAGAAGGAATTTTTAGAGATATTCGTGCAGCCGCAGAATCTGGTTGGGACTTTAGTAGTCGCTGGTTTAGGGATGGTAAAAATATGAGTACGATTCATACAACCGAGATTCTCCCAGTCGATTTGAATTGCTTATTATTCAACCTTGAAAAAACGATCTTTAGAGGTTATTTATTAGCAGAAAAAAAAGGCAAAACCGATCAATATTTTGCCCTTGCCCAGCAAAGAGAAAAGGCGATTGAAAAGTATTTTTTCAATGAAAAAAAATCTTTCTATTGTGATTATGATTTTATGGAAAAATCGTATAAAAATCATTGTACTTTGGCAGGTGTTTTTCCGTTGTTTTTCAATTTAAGTAATTCGTTTCAAGCTAAGAAAATAGCAGGGATTTTAGAAGAGAAATTCTTGAAAGATGGTGGACTGACCACAAGCCTAAATCAAACGGGGCAGCAGTGGGATGCTCCTAATGGTTGGGCTCCTTTGCAATACATAACATACAGAGCGTTAGTTAATTATGGTTTTATGGAATTGGCTAATACCATAAAAACTCGTTGGATGCAGACCAACGAAAAAGTGTATCTCTCGACAGGAAAAATGACTGAAAAATACAATGTTGAAACGACCAATATAGAAGCAGGTGGTGGCGAATATCCAAATCAAGATGGTTTTGGTTGGACAAATGGAGTTTATTTGAAGTTTTGTTCTTTAAAATAGGTTTTGATTTTTGGTGTCAGCGTCAGTGGTGGGGTTGTGTAAAAAGTCTAAAGTTAATAGTATAAGCTTTGTGTAAGTTGTTACGCACTCCGTTTACTTTCAACTTTTAACTTTCAACTTTTTACATAACCCAACAATAGTTCTATGTACGAAAATCCTACAAACTTCCCATTACATCTTCCATTTTTGCACGGATAGAATAATTTGGGTCAAAATGAACAAATTCAATTTTTCCGTTTTTCCCAATTACATAAGTTGCAGGCACGGGTAGCACATTGTCATTAAAACCGTTACGTTTGTTCAAATCAATTCCGTAGGTTTTAAATTTCCCTTTCAATTCATCGTTGAGTTCATACAAAACCTTGTAGTCAGTCATGATTGTACGATGTTCATCATAAACTACCGAAAACGATGCCTTCGTTTTGTCAATCATTTCCTTGACAAACTCATTCGTTTCTGGGGTAACGGCTATCACAGAAACGCCCTTCTCAGCGAATTTAGCAACATTTGTTTGTAATTCGCTCATGTATTTGTTACAGTAAGGACACCATGCTCCACGATAAAAAGTCATCACAACCTTCCCTTTTTTGAGCATCTCAGAAAGCATAATTTTATTTCCTGCATAGTCAGTTACAACAAATTCTGGAGCAGTATCACCTACTTTCAAGCCCTTCGGAGCTTCGTTTTGGGCAATTACTTGTACCCCAAAACACAGCAATAAAATAGTAATTAGTTTTTTCATGGAATGATTTTTGATTAAAATTTTAGGTAAAAGTAACTTGTCTGAACCTGAAGGACTGTCATGTAACCGACAGTTTTGAATTTCAGTTGAGATTTAAAATATAGACGCATCCATTGTGCCATTTATTTCGTATGTACTTAAAAAAAACCATCCTGATTTTGTCTTATATCTGACATTCTGAGTTTTTGGAGCTACGTATTTTTGTCTGAGGCATAAAATCAGCCTTTAATATATCATGAAAAAAATATTCCTATTTTTAATTATTGTATTGATTTTCAGTACATTAACAAAAGCACAAATTGCACAACCTTATTTTTATACTAAATCTCAAACAAATCTTGATATTGCTTTAGCAGTAGGCAATCAGGCAGTTTCACCTTCTATTTCTTATTCAAAATTGCATAGTTTTTCTGAAAATAGAAGGTTTAAAATTGGTTATGGTTTTAGGTTGAATAATTTTTTTGGGGCAACTAAAGATGCTATCACAGCCCCTGCTAAACTTACTTCTGGAACATATAGTGTTGCTTCTCTTTTTTCAGACTATCAACTTAATAATCTGGATACGCTGAAATTAAACAGTGTTTGGACGACCTCGATTAATGCAAAAGTTGTGGTTCAGTACAGTATCAGGAAATTTGACATTGGGTTTAATATTGACGTGGTGGGTTTAACTTTTGGAGGTAAACAGACAGGGCAATTTTTGGCAAATGAATCCCCAAATTTTCATAAATCTGCCCAAATAGCCAATCCTTCTGCATTGAATTTGCTACTGATTGGGGATAGTGACAAAGGCAGTCTGAATTCTGAGATTTTTGTTCGATATTGGGTCAGTGATCGCATGGCAGTACGTGTCGGTGGCAGTTATCAGTTTTTGGAATATTCGACGGATAAAAATCTCACATTTGAAAACGAACGTTTCAGAATCAAAACATTTATGCCTTTTGCTGCTATTACTTTCTCTCCTTTTAAAATGTTTTATCAAGATTTATGACGAATAATTTTTAATTTACTTGGTTCTTTTATAGTTTACAGGGAAGGCATTGCTAACCATGGCACGGTTGAGATTTAATTTCTCATAAATGGGTTTTAGCCTCAACCGTACCATGGATTCCCATATAATTAATGGAAGAACTACTTACTTTTCTAAAAACCATTCTTATTTGAAGACCCTCATTATCTATTTTGCAACTGCTATTATCAGTTATATTGCTACAATTCCGCCAGGACCACTGAGTGTCTTTGTGATTCATACGACACTCCAAAAAAATATCAAAATCGCCTTGTGGGTAGCCCTGGGAGGTGTTTTTTGTGAAAGTACCTACGCCTATTTGGCAACGGAAGGTGTGGTTATTTTTGATAAATATCCGATGGTGAAATTCTGGATGCAGTGGACAATTATCGGGCTGTTGTTGATTGTAGGAACAATTACTTTTTTCCAGAAAACGAGCAAAATAGAACACGAAAGTATTTCTATTAATGGTCGTTTATTTTCCTTTCTGAAAGGCATTTCTCTATCGCTTTTCAACCCTGCTTTATTGCCATTTTGGGTTGTAGTTTTATTGAGCTATCAGAAATATGACTACCTAAAACTCGTTACTTTCACCGATAAAATTTTCTTCGTTTTGGGTGCAGGCACAGGAACATTTCTGTTGGTTTATAGCTACGCATTGATTTCCCACAAAAAGAGAAATTTAATTTTCAAGTATCTCACAGACAGTCGATTAAATAAAATAATGGGCTGTATTTTTATTGGTTTAGCAGTTTGGCAATTGATTAATATGGTGTTGGAGTAGGGTTAT
>JAAFJL010000032.1 GCA_013298865.1 Cytophagales bacterium
TAAACTCAAATCTGCCTCAGCATTATACCCTTTTAAGTGGTCATAACTTTCCGACATAATTGTGTAAGAACCCGTTGACGGACCCGCACCACAGCAACTTGTGCTATTAAATTCGGCTGACTGATTTGCAATTTCAGCATATTTTTCCCTGACAATTGCTTTTAAACTTTCTTCTTGAGTTATCATTTTCGTTATTTGTTTATAGCGTTGACTAAATATTTAAGGTTTTAAAAATTTGGTGGTGTGGTTTTGTAACGCTTGTAGCATGGGAATCCTTTACCGTGACATTAATCTCAGATTCTCAGGAAAGGATTCCTGTGCTACGAGCGGAAAATTATATCATCAAAAACCTTAGAACTAAAAATTTTTAATTCATAATTTTCAATTTTTAATCAAAGAAGCTACTTCTTTTTTTGCTTCTTCTAAATCTTTTTGGAATGCTGGATTTTGTAGTAGAAAATTGACAAATTGTCGAGCAAAAACTCTCCCAGATTCAGAATCAGAAGGATAATGGACGCCAATTATTTCTCTTGAATATGCCATGTCGTAAGCATTTTTGACAAATAAATCCGTTTTCTGAGGTAACAATTCCTGATAAATATAAGCCGCAACATAAGAAGCCGAAGAATGCCCCGACGGATATGCTTGAAAATTAGTATTGTTCAAATTCTTGATTCGAGCATCAAGCATATAAGGGCGTGTACGATTGTATTGAAATTTTAAAGCCCAGAAGTAATAAGTACAATCATTCCAAACTCTGGTCATCATTTTGGCAGTTTTAGGTAAATTTTCGGGCGTAAAACCATTTAATTGTCTGCCAATATGGAAAAGGTTTTTTTGAAAACGATTGTAAGTAGAATCGCTTGGTTTTACAAAAACATCATAATATACGTCGGCAAAAGCGAGCGACTCTTTCACTTTTTCTTCAGACCTCTCAGTGGCTTGTAATTTCAACAGATATTCAATTTCAGCTTTGGTTTGTTCAGAACTATTGGCGGGGAAATCCGGTAATTTAAACTCACTCACTGGCACAAGCAAGTATTGAGGTTTGAGCAATAATTTCAAAGCATTTTTCGGAGAAAGCCCTTCTAAGGGAAATTGCTTTCTGTCGGACGAATCGGGCAAGGCTTTTCCACTCAATTTTGCTAATTCTTTATAATGACCTGAAATAGGAGTGAGTGGGCGAATTTTCTGCGAAAAAGTGTTTACAGAAAATGTAAGAAAAGTGAAAATGTAAATGATGTTTTTCATGATGAAATTGTTTTTTTATAGTAAAGACACGGAAACGACACAACAGACGCAAAAAATCAGATTAACAAATACATTCCCCATTCTTCGAGCGAATTTCAATGATATTCCCGTACAAATCAGTTTTTACGGGGCAACAATCAATTAATTTTTGTTTCAATTGTTCTCTCCCACGTTGCACACGAGATTTTGCTCCTGAAATAGAAATTCCTAAGCGATTGGCTAATTCAGTTTGGGTAATTCCCTCAATATCAACCAACTGCAATGCTTCTTGGTATTTTGGGTCAAGTTCTTTTTTGAATTCGGTTAGCCAAATTTCAACTAACTCATTCAGGTGGTTTTCCTTGAATGATTCACTATTTTCATTTCCATTCAATAATTTCTCTTCGTTTTCTAAAGCCTTTTTCTGCGAACGAAAATAATTCAGTACTGTGTTTCTGGCAATCTGAAAAACCCAACCTGCAATCTTTTCTTCTTCACGGAGTAGATGCAAATTCTGATGAATTTTGATAAAAACTTCTTGTAATAGGTCATCAGAAATATCAGAATCATGGGTCTGTTTTTTGATAAAATCCTTCACAGGATGGCTAAATTGTAGCCAAATTTGATTGAAACGAGCAATATTGGAATTTTTAGCAATCATCAGAAGTAGTTTTATGAGAAAGACGTAAGTTCTTTGAAATGGACGCAAAATTGTAATGTTAAGGATTTTTAATTTAGACCTTTCTGAAAAAGCTATACTTTTGCAAAAACATTAACTTAACAATCAAATGACAAACATTTTAGTTCTCTGTACTGGCAATAGTTGCCGAAGCCAAATTGCACACGGATATTTAGAGCATTTTACCGATGGAAGAAAAGTGAAAATTTACAGTGCAGGAGTGGAAACTCACGGCGTAAATCCAAGGGCAATTGCGACTATGAGAGAAGATGGAATTGATATTGCTGGTAATACGTCAAACAATGTTTTGGAATACACAGACATTGATTTCGATTTTGTAATCACAGTTTGTGACAATGCAAAGGAACGCTGTCCGTATTTCCCCACAGAGGCAATTAAATTTCATTATAATTTCCCTGACCCAGCCAAAGCACAAGGAACTGAGGAAGAAATTATGGAGCAATTTAGGGTAGTTCGAGGGATGGTAAAAGAATATTGCGAAGAGTTTGTGAAGACAAATGTTGAGTCATAAAGAAGGTATATCGTTTTGATAGCCTTATGTAAGAGTCCTGGGTATTGATGTTAAGCTAAATACTCAGGACTTAATACAAAACTTCATCCTTCATGAAGGGTATTCAATTTTTTCACCAGTTTGTTTGTATCCTTTTTCTTCAAAGATTTTTTTCCAACCTTCTGTCATGAAGCCGATTCCGTAGCCAAATAATTGAACAAAAACGGCTATTACACTTAATGAGCCTACAATAATGCTTTTGTTTTTTAAAGAAGAATCTATGAAATTAAGTAAAATATAAATTGACAAAAGAGAGATGCCAAGATAAAATAATGGTTTATAAACCAAAAAAAATAATGGAATTGAAAGGCATCCCAAAGTAAAAATCATTGGAAATGTATGTACTAATTTGAGTTCTTTCGGAAAAAAACGGCTGATGTTAATTCTGGCTTTTCCGAAAAATTTAATTTGCTTAAAAAATTGAGAAAAGCTCGTTCTTCGTTTATGATAAATGAAGGCTTCAGGGATAAGTCCTGATTTGAAGCCCAAAGAAATAGCTCGAATTGAAAACTCAATATCTTCTCCCATTCGAGTAATAATGAAACCATTCGTTTTCTCCCAAACTGCTCGGGAAAGTCCCATATTAAAACTTCGAGGATGAAAAGTACCACCCAAGTTTTTGCTACTACCCCTAATACCACCAGTTGTGAAAAAAGAGGTCATAGAATAACTAATTGCTTTTTGGATTGGGCTAAAATTTGGGTGGTCACGGTCTGGTCCGCCGTAGAGGTCTAATTGATTAGTATTGAGTTGATTAGCCACAATGTCAAGATAATCTGCTTCAATTAATGCGTCAGAATCTAAAACAATAAAATAATCACCTTTTGCAATACTGAACCCTGCATTTCTTGCAAAACCTTGACCAGTATTAGCTTGATAAAAATAATTGATTGCTAATTTATCTTTGAATTTCTCAATAATATTATCACATTTTACTACTGAACCATCTTCAATAATAACAACTTCAAAATTTGTATAGCTCTGATTTACAAGACATTGCAACAATTCTTCAACCTCATCAGGACGATTATAGACTGGAATTATAATAGAAAATTTTCTGGACATTTTTAGTTTTTAAATTCACCGAACACCCTTTAGTTTCATCTGAGCAAAATAAGGATGATCTGGATTTACAATAAGTTCTTGGCGGAGAGGATGAATCAAAACATCCATGTCTTCTAAGGGAATTGCCCCTAATAAAACTTCACTATCGCCTGGTAAAACCATGGCATTACAAATAGTACGGCGATTTTTGAATTTTAACTCAACTCCAGTAACTACGTCAAACTCTTGAATTGCTCCATTTGCTAATTGACCTTTTCTTTTTTCAACTATAGGTAATTGCAATTGTTCTTGAATAGACTCATTGATACAAAGCATATATGAACCTGAATCAACTAATGACGTTACCCAAATCCGCTTTACATCTTCTGGATCCATAAGATGTCTCCTCACCATTTCTAAATCGCCAGCATTTATTAATTCTATTTCAGCATATACTAATCCCATAATTTTATTTGTTTTAATTATCCTCAAATTTACTTGATTTCAAAAGAAAACATTTCAGATTCTTCTAAAAAACCAACTAATTTATCTCCAATAGCAACTTTGCTTACTCCTGCGGGAGTGCCAGTAAAGATTAAATCTCCAGTTTTTAAGGTAAAATATTTTGAAACTTCAGCGATAATTTCATCAAAATTCCAAAGCATCATTTCAGTATTTCCTTTCTGACGAGTTTCTCCATTGATTTCAAGCTGAAAATTGATTTTTTTCAAATCTTCAAAGTTAGATTTTGGAACAAATTTCGAGATAGGAGCGGAGCTATCGAATGCTTTTGCTTTTTCCCAAGGCAAACCTTTCTCTTTCAGTTTTGATTGTAAATCTCTTGCGGTAAAATCAATACCGAGACCAATTTCTTCGTAATATCTATGAGCAAATTTTACGTCAATATTTTTTCCTACCTTGCTGATTTTCAGGACAATCTCAAGTTCATGATGAATATCGTTTGAAAAATCTGGATGATAAAATGGCTCATTATCCTTTAAAAGTGCCGTGTCTGGTTTCAAGAAAACCACAGGTTCGCTCGGACGTTCATTGTTCAATTCTGCGATATGTTCAGCATAATTTCTGCCAATACACAATATTTTCATATTTTTCGTTATTAATTTGATTGCAAATCTAATCTTTATCAAGAAACAATTTGTACCTTTTGGCGTTTTTTACGTCACAATCATAATTTTTACCTAAAACTAAAATTTTAAAAAAATGAAAAGAATACTGATTTATAGTGCTTTATTACTTGCTTTTGTATGGGGTTGCCATAAAGTTCCAATTTCTGGCAGAAACCAATTGTTGTTAGTTTCTGATTCAGAAATGAATGCTATGGCTTTCACAAGCTACAAACAATTTTTGGATACAAGTAAGGTAATTCCATCAAATAGTCAACAAGCTGCCATGGTGAAACGTGTTGGAGATAGAATTGCAAGGGCAGCACAAGTGTATTTTGAACAAAATAATGCTCCGCAATACTTAGACGGTTATCAATGGCAAACCGAATTAGTACAGAGCAATCAGGTGAATGCTTGGTGTATGCCTGGGGGTAAAATGGTGGTTTATACTGGAATTTTACCAATTACTCAGAACGAAACTGGATTGGCAGTTGTAATGGGTCACGAAGTTTCTCATGCCATTGCCAAACATGGTGCAGAAAGAATGAGTGAAGGAATGTTAGCACAAGGGCTTTTGATTGCGGGACAAATAGGATTAGGAGTTGCCATGAAAGATAAACCTGCCGCAACTCAGAATCTTTGGAATACTGTTTATGGTTTAGCTGCTCCAATTGGGGCTCAATTAGGTATGATGGCACATGGGCGTAATCAGGAATCTGAGGCAGATCACTTAGGTTTGATTTTTATGTCGATGGCGGGTTATAATCCGCAAGAAGCTGTTGCGTTTTGGGGTAGAATGTCGGCAAATTCAAAAGGTGCAAAACAACCTGTTTGGTTATCGACACACCCGTCTGATGAACAAAGAATAAAGGACATTCAAGGATACATGAATGATGCCATGAAATATTATAACAAAGGAAACAATAGTTCTGGCGTGAAGACGATTAGAAACTAAGGTAGAGTTAGCCCAATCAAAACTTAGAGATGTAGAGGATTAGAGTAATGTCAAGGTACGAACTCTATTTCTCTAAATCTCAAAGTTATTTTTTACTTAGTCCCAACTTCCTTTTACCGTATAATAAATTTTTGAGGTTGAAGCACCGTGCTTCAACCTTTTTTTGTGCAATTTTTTGTACATTTTCTTAAAATAACTCGACCATGGAAGAAATTCAACCAATCCCAGAAATTATCATTCGCAATGATATGCCAAGTATTAGATTGGCAAGTTTACTGATTGAATGCAAAAGCCGCTTGACACTAAGAGGATATGCAGGTGATGGAGTAAATAAAAATCATTGGTTATCAGAATGTTGGCATTTATTGAAAGCTGCAATTGATGCTTACAATAGCAAAAAATTAGAGTTAGCTTGGCGAAATAGTCGTGCTGTAATTAGAATGGAAGTCAACGGATATTCCAGAGATGAATGTATCATTACAGCAAGAAGTATCTATAATGAACGGGTAAAGTTGAAATCGTGGAGAGTTACTGAAATAGAGAGTATTCAGAAAGACCTTATTACTAATGACTTTAATCCACCGTTACTTTCAGAAGAAAAATTGAAGTTAATTGTTATCAAATGTATGATTATCAGGGACGAGCATTATGATAACGAATACTATAAAATTGCGGTTGCTCGGAGAAACTTGATTCGGGCTCTTACGACTTTTGGTTATGGAGTCATAGGTTTTACTATACTTTATGCAGTACTAACAACTTACTTGAATTGCGAGTTTTTTCCAGTTTTGGGACGTTGGCAAAATCTTGTTATGGTAGAATTATTAGGTTTTTTGGGAGCATCGTTCAGTTTAGTTTCAAAATTTACCAATACAGATGACCCCACAAATAACATTATAGGACAAGTCAAGGAAAACTCTGCTCTCATGTATCGTACTTTGGTTGGTCCAGGGGCAGGTTTTCTGATTTATGTTTTTTTCAAGGCTGGTTTGTTCAATCCAGCACTTTTATCAGATACAACTGGAACAAATCTCACTTCTGCTCTTAGTTATTTTGAAATGATAGCTGCTTTTGCGGCAGTTTTTTCTGAAAAATTAGTGATTCCATTATTGGAAAAATTTACTCCTAATTCAGATGAAGCAGATGCTAAATCTTCCAATACTCAAACTACTGGAGTCACACATCAGACAGGTCCAACAACTCCATCAGAACAAACAACTGTTTCCACGGTTTCAGCAGAAACGAATGAGACTACAACAAATGAAACTTCATCATAACAAAAAAGGGTTGCTGAAAATTTTCAGCAACCCTTTTTCTATAAAAAACAAATTTTAAGCTAAAACTTCAGTAACTCTTGTAGCTGCATCTTTCAATGAAATTGCAGAGAATACTTTCAATCCAGATTCATCAATAATTTTTGCTCCTTCAACTGCATTTGTTCCTTGTAAACGAACAATAATTGGTACTGGAATATCGCCAATTGCTTTGTAAGCCTCAACAACACCAGTCGCAACACGGTCACAACGAACAATTCCACCAAAAATATTAATCAAAATTGCTTTCACATTCGGGTCTTTCAAAATTATACGGAAACCCGCTTCTACGGTTTTAGCGTTTGCTCCTCCTCCAACATCAAGGAAGTTAGCGGGTTCGCCACCAGAAAGTTTGATAATATCCATTGTTGCCATTGCCAAACCTGCACCATTTACCATACAGCCTACGTTTCCATCTAATTTCACATAGTTCAAATCATTTGCAGATGCTTCTACTTCTAATGGATCTTCTTCGGTTACATCACGTAAGGGTACAAAATCAGCATGACGGAACATTGCGTTGTCGTCCAAGTTTACTTTTGCATCAACTGCTAAAATTCTATTGTCGGAAGTTTTCAAGACAGGATTAATCTCAAACATCGAAGCATCTGATTCAACATAAGCCTTGTAGAGAGCATTAATAAACTTAACCATTTCTTTAAAAGCATCTCCTGACAAACCTAATGCAAATGCTACTTTACGAGCTTGAAATCCTTGTAAACCAACTCTTGGGTCAATCCACTCTTTGATGATTTTCTCTGGAGTATGCTCTGCAACTTCTTCGATGTCCATACCACCTTCTGTGGATGCCATGATTACATTACAAGCTCTACCACGGTCGAGGAGGATTGATAAATAATATTCCTTTGGTTCAGAAACTCCAGGACCATATACGTCCTCGGCAATCAAAACTTTATTCACCTTTTTTCCTTCTGGACCAGTCTGATGCGTAATCAATTGCATTCCTAAAATCTGCTTAGATTTCTCACGAACTTCATCTAAGTTTTTAGCCAATTTCACGCCACCACCTTTTCCACGACCACCTGCGTGAATTTGTGCTTTTATTACGTGCCAACCTGTACCTGTTTTAGCGGTAAGTTCACGAGCAGCCTCTACTGCTTGTGCGGGAGTATCTACTACAATGCCTTCCTGTATTCGGACACCGTAGCTTTTCAAAATGTCTTTTCCTTGGTATTCGTGAATATTCATTTTTTGAGCTTTATATTACTTGATAACTATACGCTAAATTAGTCACGAAATTTTAAAGAAAATCCTTATTGACAAATAATTTCTTCATGCAACCTTTTGTAAGACTTCTCTCGTCTTTACATTAAACTACTTTCTTATGGTAAAATGCTGGTTGTGTTATTAACTTTACAGAACAAATTTTACCCCAAGAAATCATGTTAGTTGCTCAGAATATCAAAAAACAATACCAAGACCTTCAAGTATTAAAAGGCATAGATTTATCAATTAAACAAGGAGAGATTGTTTCTATTGTCGGGGCTTCAGGTGCAGGAAAAAGTACACTATTACAAATTTTAGGAACTTTGGATAAACCAGACTCGGGGAGTGTATTGATTGATAATGAGGATGTTACGAAACTTTCTGAGAAAAATTTAGCGTCTTTTCGGAATACTAAAATTGGCTTTATTTTCCAGTTTCATAATCTTTTAGGAGAATTTACTGCTTTAGAAAATGTTTGTATGCCTGCCTTCATTGCTGGAAAAGATGAAAAAGAAGCCAAACTAAAAGCTATGGTTTTGTTAGAAATGTTGGGGCTTGCAGATAAAGCTAATAATTTACCTTCTCAACTTTCTGGCGGAGAACAACAAAGAACGGCTGTTGCGAGAGCTTTAGTAAATGAGCCTTCAATTATTTTTGCCGATGAACCTTCAGGAAATTTGGATTCAAAAAATGCTCAGGAATTGCATCAACTTTTTTTTACATTAAGAGAAAAACTGAATCAAACTTTTGTCATAGTTACCCACAACGAAGAATTAGCCAATATGGCAGACTATAAATTAGTCATGCAAGATGGAATGTTGTTGAAATAATTTTATAGGTATATTAAACGGTTTTGTACAGTAAAAACTGGAGTATATTTTTACACTTTTAATATATTTTAAACCATGAGGTTTTTTAAGGACACACCTAAAATATTTCTTTTACTTGTGATATGCCATTCGTTTTGTCTTGCACAAATCAATGTATTATATCCGTCTTCTCGTATCGTTATTCAACGAAATAATCAAAATTTAGCAACTTTATTTATCACTGGAACATTCAACCAACCTATTGACAGAGTAGAAGCACGCCTGTTACCAAGAGCAAATGAAGGTGGAATTTCAAGAAATTGGATGACAATTCAAAATAATCCTTCTGATGGTATTTTTACAGGCTCTATTTTGCAAGTTTATGGTGGAAGATATGATTTAGAAGTGAGAGGAATGCTAAATAACCAAGTGGTCGGCACAACTGTTATCGTAAGCAAAGTTGGAGTAGGAGAGGTTTTTCTTATCGTTGGACACTCAAATGCCTCTGGCGGGAGTAGCCCAAGTGTTGGAGCAACATCGGATTTGGTAAGTTCTATTAATTGGATAAACACCGATCCCAATTGGCTAAATTATTGGAATACTGCCAATCCTGCATTGTTGCCACCTTTACAATTTTCTCAACTATGTACCAATTGCGGAATGGCTCCTGGGTCTGGAATGCCTTGGTTTTGGGGACAATTAGGGGATTCTTTGGTAGCTGCAACCCAAGTTCCTATTTTGTTTTACAGTGCAGCTTTTGGGGGTAGTAATATGGTTCACACTTATAAAGCTGCCTATGACATTCCCTTTAGCCATTCTTTTATCAATTATTCATTGAGGCATCCTTACATTAATATCAAGAATGCTTTGCAAAAATATATTCCTTACACGGGCGTTCGAGCAATTTTGTCTGCACACGGAATCAATGACAGAGATGAACCATTCTTAGCAACGAACGACCCTCAAAACCCAGATTTTGGCTATGCTTATGCGAAAGTTATTGACAAAACACGACAAGACTTGGGGCATCCAAATTTGGCTTGGATGGTTGCTACTTCGGGCTGGTACAACGGTATTTGGAAAGTTGATAGCGTTAAGACTTTATTGCAAGTGCAAGATTCATTGATTACTCATAAACCACACGTTTTCAGAGGAGGAAATCTTAATTTGATTAACAATACAGGGAGAACCGATGGGGTACATTTTAATGAGTTAGGGCAAAGTCAGGCGGCAAGGAGATGGAAGGAAGCTATCATGACACAAAATCAACCATCAGGGACACCAAATTTTATCAATAATTCAGAGCCATTATTAGTGACAAATCCTCCCGTTTTTTTTGCTAAATCAATAACTTCGGGTAGTTGGACGAATCCTTCAACTTGGTCTTCAAATGCAGTTCCAGATTGGATTACCAATGTTACTATTTCTTCTGGAAATATAGTTTCACTTTCTGCGACTAAAAAAGTACAAGCCAAAACGCTTGATTTAAGCGGAACATTACAGTTTCTCAATATTCTTTATGGAGTCAATTTGAATCCTTAAAATGGCGATTAACGGCTAAGAAATTAGCCCATTTCTTAGGGCAAATTTTACTAAGCCAATTGAGTTTTTTATACCTAATTTCTTTAGAATATTGTGTCGATGTGTTTCAATTGTAGCAGGACTCAGGAAAAGTTTTTCAGCTATCTCATTGGAAGAGAGTTCCTTAGCTATGAGAATGATAATTTCGATTTCTCTGTCACTCAGATTTGACAACTTTTCTTCAAAATTATCATTCACTAATTCTGAGATATGTTTGTCCCGATTGAGTAGTTCAAAAACAACGGATTCGCTATAATATTTTTGTCCAGAAGAGATGACATTCAACGCCTTTTGAAATTCATCTTTCCCAGCTTTTTTCATGACATACCCAGAAACTCCAGCCTTGAAGGCTTCTTGAATAGTTTTAGAATCCTCAGAGACAGTTAATAGTAAGACCTTAATTTCGGGAAAATGCTTTCGGACTTGAAAAGTGAGTTCAATACCGTTCATTTCTGGCATATTGTAATCAGTCATCACAATGTCTATATCAGAATGAATTTCCAATGCTGCTAATACTTCTTTACCATTGTTACAAGTTTCAACTACCTCATAATCAGGCATAGTAGAGAGAAGAATCTCTAAACTTTCAAGAATAAATTGGTGGTCGTCTGCTAAAATTACTTTCATTTGGAGGGTTAGTTTATCAAATATACCATAATTTTTAACATCAATTTAATCCTCCTCGGTTTCATCTAAAAATTGTTGATAAGCTCCTTTTAATTCTTTATGTGCTTTCTCGTTTTTTACTTCAAAAGCCAAAGCGATTCCTTTTTGATAAATACTATCAGCCAAATCAAAATTTTCCATTTCAAAATTAAGTGCTGCTGCATGGTAGTAAGTTGGTAAATATTCAGGAAAATTCAATAATAATTCATCAAACATTACCTTACTTTTTGAAGGATTTGACTTCAAATATTCAGTTGCTAAAGCATATAAATTGAAAGGGTCGTTAGGTTCTTCTTCGTAAAATTGAGTTAATAGTTTTAATCTATCCATTTTGTAAGTAGTTGATTATCAGTATAATATTTTCATTTTATGAAATTTAAAAATAAATTTTTAATAAAAATTGTTATGCAAGCATACTATTTTTATTTCTTTTTCTTAATATTGTCATAAGTTTGTAAAAATAAATCTTAAATTCTCAAAAAATATGAAAATTTTAGTGTGTATCACCAACGTTCCTGATACAACCGCAAAAATATCATTTACTGACGGTGATACCAAGTTTAACAAAACAGGAGTCACGTATATCTGTGGACCTTATGATGACTACGCATTGAGTCGTGCAGTTGAACTTAGAGACCAATTAGGTGGTACAGTTACAGTAATGAATGTGGGCGAAGCAGATTCAGAACAAGTGATTCGTAAATGTTTAGCGATTGGTGCAGATGATGCCATTCGAGTGAATTGTGAACCTACGGATTCTTATTTTGTAGCGGAACAAATCGCAGTAGTTGCTGCCCAAGAAAAATACGATTTGATTCTAATGGGAAGAGAGTCAATTGATTACAACGGGGGAATTGTACATGGATTGGTTGCCCAAATGTTAGGGATTCCGTCGCTTTCACCAGTAATGAAATTAGAAATTGATGGAAATACTGCCAAGATGACTCGTGAAATTGAAGGTGGTAAAGAAGATATTGAAGCAAGTTTGCCTTTAGTTTTGGGTTGTCAAGAGCCAATTGCAGAATGGAAAATTCCTAATATGCGTGGAATCATGACAGCAAGAACAAAACCTTTAAGAGTTCTTGAACCAGTAGGAGAGGGCTTGACTGTAACGAGCAAATACGAATTGCCTGCACCAAAAGGAGCTTGCAAAATGGTTTCAGCGGATGAAGCAGAAAAGTTAATCGACTTATTGAAAAACGAAGCAAAAGTTTTATAAACTCACGGTCAACAAGGGTAAAAGGTTCAAGGTGAACGTTAAAATTTTACTAAAACTTCTTACCGATCACAGTGAACCGTTTACCGAAAAATCATTCACCGTTTTCCCCCTCAAAAAATGTCAGTCTTAATATTAGCAGAAATAGATAACGGAGCGATTAAAAAATCATCGCTCGAAGCCATTTACTACGGTTCAGAAGTGGCAAAAATGAAAGGCACAACAGCAACAGCCTTAGTGATTGGTTCCGCCAGTGCAGGTGACTTGGCTGCTGCGGGTAACTTTGGGGCAGCAAAAGTGCTTCATGCCAATGATGCTCGTTTAGCACAAGGAAACATCATGGCTTATGCAGATGTTCTGGTAAGTGCTATTCAGCATGAAAGTTCAGATGTTGTAGTTTTAGCGAAATCTTCTTTAGGAGATGCAGTAGCTGCAAGAGTTTCTGGAAAATTAAAAGCATCAATTGTTTCTAATGTGACAGAATTGCCAGATTTATCAGGTGGTTTTAAAGTAAAAAGAAGTATTTATACTGGAAAAGCCTTTGCTCATGTTGAAATGAAAGGTGATTGTAAAATTTTGGCAATCAAGAAAAATGCAGTTTTAGTTTCTGAGGGAACAGCAACCGCAAATGTTGAAGTATTTTCACCAGCCTTGAATGATGCAAGTTTTGGTGTAAAAGTAACGGGAACACACAAGGCGTCGAGTTCCATTTCATTACCAGAAGCAGATTTAGTAGTTTCGGCAGGTCGTGGTTTGAAAGGACCAGAAAACTGGGGAATTGTTGAAGATTTAGCAAATGCATTGGGTGCAGCAACTGCTTGTTCAAAACCTGTGTCTGACTTAGATTGGAGACCTCACCACGAACACGTAGGACAAACTGGAATAAAAGTTGCTCCAAATTTGTACATTGCTTGTGGAATTTCAGGAGCAATTCAGCATTTGGCAGGAGTCAATTCTTCAAAAGTAATTGTGGTTATCAATAAAGACCCAGAAGCACCTTTTTTCAAGGCAGCAGATTATGGAATTGTTGGCGATGTGTTTGAAGTTTTACCAAAATTGACAAAAGCAATACAGGCTTTAAAGTAGATTTTGCGAATACCGTAAAATAAAAATACGTTTTTTGAACAAAACAAAGACCCATACCGTTTTGAAAACCGTATGGGTCTTACTATTTTTGTTGAACGATAAAAAAAACTATTAGTGGAAAAAATTAAATTAGAAATATTAGGACTGTCTCCAAGTTCTTCGCAAACAGGTTCTTTTGCCTTGGTTTTAGGAGAAGAATATGGACCAAGACGACTGCCAATCATTATCGGAATGTTTGAAGCACAAGCCATTGCGATAGAAATAGAAAAAATTGAGCCTAATCGCCCGATGACACACGATTTGTTTAAATCTTTTGCCAGAACTTTTCATTTCACTGTTACCGAAATATCTATCACAGACATTCGTGAGGGAGTTTTCTTTGCAAAAATTCATTGCTCAGACGGATTGAAAGATACAGTCATTGATGCACGTCCATCCGATGCAATTGCCATTGGACTTCGTTTTAGTGTGCCAATTTATACTTATGAAACCGTGCTTTCAGAAGCAGGAATCTCAATTAACGAATCAAAAAGTGAGATGGATGATGATTTTGAAGAAGAATTAACTCCAAAAAAATCATTCAATGAGACTTTGAAAGAAAACCCTGTTGATACACTCAATGCCATGCTAAAAGAAGCTCTAAATAATGAAGAGTATGAAAAAGCAGCAAAAATTAGAGATGAAATAGAAAGAAGAAATTAACTGAAAGCCACTTTAATCGGTGGCTTTTTTGTTAAAATACGTTAAGGATAACTAAATTTGAATAACTGTGATTTCAAACTACTATATTTGTCAAAGATAATCCTTATAAAACATGACTAAAACCAAAAAATTAGGAAGTTCTCCGAATGCCTTAGTCACAATTAGTTTGACTATTGCGTTGTTGCTGATAGGACTTTGTGGACTTATTACGCTGAATGCCAGAAAGTTGGCACAGTTGATTAAAGAAAACAACGAAGTGCGAGTTTATCTTTTTGACGATTTGTCCCAAGCCCAAATGGATTCGACTTTCAAGATTATTGCAGCACAACCTTTTGTTTTGAAAAATGGAAATTCACCCGCTATCAGTTTTATTTCTAAAGAATCAGCCGCAAAAGAAGTCATGGGAGACACTGACATTGATTACAGGAAAATGCTCAGTAATAATCCATATCATAACTTATACACTGTGAAAGTGAAGGAAGACTATTTTCAAGAAACAAAGTTGAAAGAAATTAAGCAGGTTTTAGAAAAAGTTAACCACGTACATGATGTATCTTTTGTAGAAAACGTGGTAGATGATATTAATAAACAAATCTCTAAAGTATATTTAATCCTTTCGGTATTTGTTCTTTTATTACTTTTTGTCATTTTCCTGATGGTTAATAATACTATCAAATTGGCACTTTATTCTCAACGATTTTTAATACGAAGTATGCAATTGGTTGGGGCAACGAATAATTTTATTAGACGACCATTTATCAAAAATGGTTTACTACAAGGTTTAATTGCAGCTTTTATAGCTTGTGCATTATTGGTTTTTATTCAACAAATCGCTATTCAAAAAGTTGAAGGTTTGATTATGCTACAAGAACCAACCAAACTGATTGGCTTAGTTATTGTAATTATTATACTCGGCGGATTAATCGGAACAATCAGTACTTATCAGTCAATTGAAAGATACCTTAAATTGTCATTGGACGATTTATATTAGAAAACATAAAATTCAGTAATTAAAATAGATATGGAACCAGCAAAGAAAAGTACTCCTCCACAAAATAATTTACCATTTACCCAGACTAACTATACGCTAATGCTTATAGGAATAGCAGTAATTATGTCAGGTTTTTTTATCATGACTTTAGATAAATCAGAATTCGGATTTGGGTTTTTGGGCATAACATTAGGACCAATTGTTGTTCTATCAGGCTTTGGATTAGAGTTTTTTGCGATTTTAAAGAGGAACTAATTTCGCAAAACCAATCAATGCTATTAATTTTGTTCAGCACGACAAATTTGTCGTGCTGATTTTTTTTGTTTAGAAAATTAATCGACCCACGAAAACGAATTAGTATGAATATTATTCACGTAATTATTTTAGCCATTATTGAAGGTATTACAGAGTTTTTACCAATTTCTTCCACAGGACACATGATTCTTTATTCTTCCTTTGCAGGAATAGCCTCAGAGTCTTTTGTTAAATTATTTACTGTTGCAATTCAATTAGGAGCAATTCTTTCGGTGTTCGTATTGTACTTCAAAAGGTTTTTCAAGTCATTCAACTTTTATATTAAACTATTGGTAGCATTTATTCCTGCCGTTGTTTTTGGATTATTATTAAGCGACAAAATTGACGAATTACTCGAAAGTCCCATGGGTGTTGCCATTTCTTTGGTTGTAGGAGGGGTAATTTTACTTTTTGTGGATTCATGGTTTAATAAAAAATCAAGAATTGATGATTCAGATGAAATACCAATGATAACAGCCTTGAAAATCGGTCTATTTCAGTGTATTGCCATGGTGCCAGGTGTTTCTCGTTCAGGTGCGAGTATCGTAGGAGGAATGTCACAAGGAGTGAGCAGGAAAGCAGCCGCAGAGTTTTCATTTTTCTTGGCTGTACCTACTATGTTTGCCGCAACTGCGAAAAAACTCTACGATTTTTATAAAACTGGAGAAATACTTAGTGCGGAACAAATCAAATTTTTAGCCGTTGGTAACATTGTAGCATTTATTGTAGCCATGTTGGCAATTAAATTCTTTATAGATTTCTTATCGAAATACGGATTTAAAGTTTTTGGAATTTACAGAATTATCGTTGGTTTAGTGATTATTGGATTATTAATGACAGGAACAAAATTAAGTATTGTATGATTGAAAATATAGAAAATTTGCGAGACGAAGGTGAGGTGCTGTTGATTGATAAGCCTTTGCGTTGGACATCTTTTGACGTGACCAAGAAACTAAAATATGCTGGTAAATTCAAAAAAATTGGTCATGCAGGTACACTTGACCCTTTGGCAACAGGGCTTTTGATTCTTTGTACAGGAAAAAAAACTAAGCAAATAGATTCATATCAAGCTCAGGAGAAAGAATATACTGGTAAAATGGTTTTGGGCAAAACTACGCCCTCGATAGATTTAGAGACTGATTTCGATGCTGAATACCCAACTGAGCATATTTCTGCGGAAGTTTTAGCGAAAGCACAAAAATCTTTATCAGGTGCTTTTTTGCAAACGCCACCAATATATTCTGCTATTCAAGTAAACGGAAAACGTTTATATGAACTTGCAAGGAAAGGAAAGACAGATGAAGACGTAATTATCAAGCAAAGAGAGGTGCAAATCACTGATTTTGAAATAGATAGCAGTAATTTTCCAGAAATATCTTTTAGAATTGTTTGTTCAAAAGGGACGTATGTCAGGAGTTTAGTGAGAGATTTTGGAAAACTTTGCGATTCAGGGGCATACATGAGCGAACTTCGTAGAACCAGAATAGGTGAATTTAGTGTTAACGATGCTCTAACTATTGAGCAATTTATTGAGAGAAAATTAAATGAAAATATATAAAGGAATTAACGAATTTGTTAAAATTGAAAATGCCGTAGTTACAAGCGGAACGTTTGACGGAGTTCATTTGGGGCATCAGAAAATCTTGAAACGATTAAATGAGGTTGCCCAACAATCGGGCGGCGAATCTGTGGTAATTACATTTTATCCGCATCCTCGTTCTGTGGTATCTACTGAAAATCAATCAGTTAAGTTATTGTCAACCTTTGATGAGAAAGCGGAGTTTTTGCAACAAAATGGCGTAAATCATTTATTAGTAATCCCTTTTACCCGTGAGTTTTCAGAATTAAAAACCGAAGAATTTATCCAGAAAATTTTGGTTGATAAAATCGGAACGAAGAAATTAGTGATTGGTTATGATCATCGTTTCGGAAAAAATCGTGAAGGAGGATTTGATTATTTACAAGCAAATGCTCAGAAATATGGTTTTGAAGTTGAAGAAATTCCCCGTCAGGATGTGGAAAATATTGGAGTAAGTTCTTCAAAAATCCGAAAAGCCTTAGCAGAAGGAGATGTACTGACTGCTAATCATTTTTTGGGGAGAAATTATAGTCTTTCAGGAATTGTCGTAAAAGGTAAGCAATTAGGCAGAACAATTGGCTTTCCTACGGCAAACGTTCAAACCAATGAAACTGATAAGTTGATTCCTCACAAAGGAGTTTACGCTGTGAAAGTGAAGTACAAAGATGAGTTTTTTGGAGGAATGCTAAACATTGGATTTCGTCCAACGGTAGAGGGGACATTCCAAACAATTGAAGTGAATATTTTTGATTTTGACAAAGAAATTTACGGAGAAAATATCACCATTGAATTTATTCAAAAGATTCGTAATGAACAGAAATTCAATGGTTTAGAAGAGTTAAAAGTCCAAATTGAAAAAGATAAAGTAGAGGTTGCATCAATTTTAGGGAATGAGTTATGAAGGATTTTTTCAAAGCTCATTCCTTAAAACTAAATTATTTTCACATAACTGCCCAAGCATTTAATTTCGGCGGAATGTCTTTTCATGATAGTTTGCACATTCTCATCTAAAAAATAACCATCAAATTCCATCAAGAACCAAAAGTTAAATTGTTCACCTTCACGCACAGGACGACTTTCAATTTTCAACAAGTTAATTCCTTGATTTTCAAACTCTTGGAGGAATCTAACCAAAGTTCCAGGTTTTCCATCATCGGGAAGTTTAGCAATAATGGTTGTTTTGTCATTATCGCTTTTTTGATTGATAAAATCCTTTCCGATAATAAAAAATCGAGTTCTATTTTGGGCAGAATCTTGAATATTATCAAACAAGATTGGAACATTAAAAAGTTTTGCGGCAATATGAGAACAAATTGAAGCTGAATTTGGGTCTTGGGCAGCTAATTTTGCCGCTTTAGAAGTAGAATCAACCTGTACAAAAAAGTCTTCGTCTTTAGCTCCAAAATATTCTTCCAAAAACTTTTCGCACTGACCAAAAGCAATGTCCTTTGAATAGATTTTTGTAATGTCCGAAAGTTTCTCAGCTTTAGTGGCAAAAGTAAAATGAACTGAAATAACGGCTTCTGCCACGATTTTTAAATCTGTTTCATTCAGTAAATCAATCGTTTCCTTTACAATTCCTTCCAAATTATTTTCGATTGGCACAACGCCGAACCTCGCCCTGCCAGTGTCAACACTTTCAAATACTGAACGAATACTCGGAAGAGCCAAGTAGTCACTCATAGCACCAAATCGACTCTCGGCTGCTTGATGAGTAAAACTTCCTTCTGGTCCTAAATAAGCAATTCTTTCGGGTAATTCTAAATTCCGAGAGACTGCAAATATTTCTAAATAAATAGCTTCAATTGCTGCACGAGTCATCAATCCAGACTCATAGCCCGAAAGTCTGTCGATGATAGATTTCTCTCTCTCAGGGCGATAAATTACTGTTTTTGTATGTTTTTTCAGTTCACCGACGTGCTTTACAACCTCCATTCTTTTATTCAGGAGTTCAAGTAATTCGTCATCAATTTGATCTATGTTTTTTCTTAAATCGTCTAAAGTCACGGATATTTTGTTTTATGCGGCTGCAATTTCTTCTGCTAAATCTTTTTCTATCACTAAGTTTTCGATAATAAATTTTTGTCTTTCTGGCGTATTTTTCCCCATGAAATAGGAAAGGATTTTTGGAATTGTAGTATCCTTATTCAAAATGACAGGTTCTAATCTAATATTATCGCCAATAAACTTTCCGAATTCGTCTGGTGAAATTTCACCCAAACCCTTAAATCGAGTAATTTCTGGTTTTGGAGAAAGTTTTTCAATGGCATTTTTTCTTTCAGTATCAGAATAACAATAAATGGTTTCCTTTTTATTTCTTACTCTAAAAAGCGGAGTTTCAAGAATATATAAATGTCCATTTCTTACTAAATCAGGAAAGAACTGCAAGAAAAATGTCAGTAGCAAAAGTCTGATGTGCATACCATCGACATCGGCATCTGTTGCTACTACAATTTTATTATATCTCAAACTTTCCAAACCATCTTCAATATCCAGAGCGTGTTGAAGTAGGTTGAATTCTTCGTTTTCGTAAACAATTTTTTTAGTTAAACCAAAGCAATTCAATGGTTTACCTCGCAAACTAAATACTGCCTGCAATTGAACGTTCCGAGACTTTGTGATAGACCCACTCGCAGAATCCCCTTCCGTAATAAACAAAGTTGTGTCGTATCTATCTTCGGCTTTTTCATCGGGTAAATGGACACGGCAATCTCTTAATTTTTTGTTATGAAGATTGGCTTTTTTAGCTCTATCATTCGCTAATTTTTTGATACCTGCAATCTCTTTTCTCTCACGTTCAGACTGCTCAATACGCTTTTTGATTGAATCTGCAACGGTAGGATTTTTATGAAGAAAATTGTCTAATTCAGTTTTGATGAAATCACCAATAAAACTTCTAACTGTCTGAGAATCAGAAGATGGCGCCATATTGGTTGACCCTAATTTTGTTTTTGTCTGAGACTCAAAAACTGGCTCTTGCACTCTAATTGCAATTGCTCCAATGATACTTGCACGTACATCTTCAGGGGCGTAATCTTTCTTATAAAACTCACGACAAGCACGTACCAGAGCCTCTCTAAAAGCAGCTAAGTGTGTACCGCCCTGAGTAGTATTCTGTCCATTCACAAAAGAATAATATTGTTCTCCATATTGATTACCATGCGTCAATGCTACTTCAATATCATTTCCTTTTAAATGAATGATTGGATAACGGTTTTCTTCTTCATTGGTGTTGTCTTTTAGCAAATCAAATAAGCCATTCTGAGAGAAAAATTTGACACCATTAAAATTAATGGTAAGACCAGCATTCAGATAAGCATAGTTTCTGATTAGATTTTCAAGAAACTGAGGGATATAGTGGTAATTTTTAAAAATAGTATCATCTGGTTCAAAAATCACATGAGTACCATTTCTTGCTGAAGTAGAATCATAATTATCTGGCGATTCTGCTAAAAGTTCACCCTTAGAGAACTCTGCCCATTTCGTTTTTCCTTCTCTATAAGATTGTACTTTAAAATAATTGGCTAAAGCATTGGTTGCTTTTGTACCCACACCATTCAAACCAACTGATTTCTGAAATGCTCCAGAATCGTATTTACCTCCAGTATTTATTTTAGAAACACAATCAATTACTTTCCCAAGCGGAATACCACGCCCAAAATCTCGAACCTCCACACGGTGATCGCCAATTTTAATTTCAATCGTTTTTCCATTCCCCATCATGTGTTCGTCGATGGAGTTGTCCATGATTTCTTTAACGAGTACATAAATACCATCATCAGCAGATGAACCATCGCCGAGTTTACCAATATACATACCTGGGCGGAGGCGAATGTGTTCTTTCCAATCGAGGGACTTAATACTGTCTTCGGTATATTGGACATTATTGTTATTTTCCGTTGTCATAAATTTGTAAGGATTGAATTGTGGTCAAGGAAACTTGATAAACATTTAACAAAAATATAAATGAAATATATGAAATGGTGTTTGTTTTGAGAAAAAGGTAAATTTCTTTTTATTTTTTTGAACAAGTAAATCCAAAATCAAGATATTTTTTATTGGAAAAGATAGTTTTACTCATTTAAAAACACAAAAACTGGTATTTATTTGTGAATTAGCAGGATTTATTGCCTTAAAATACATCGAATCTAATAAACGGTCGTTAAAAATCGCCAAAAGTTGATTTAATTTGCATAATAATTCTTACAAAACACATCATCAAATAATAAAGTGTACCCAATATTTACCAAAAGCCAACCCAGAAGAGTTTTTTCTATGTCAAATCTTTCGCAACGTCTTCTTGGAGTTTTTCGTCTTTATTTTGTTGAAACTTTCTTTCTGAGATATATGTCTAAAATCTTATCGTTATTTTTTGCCCTCATTATTTCGTTTTCTGGTTTTGCCCAAGGATTCCCTATTGACCCATCGTTAATAAATTCTTCTGGAATACAAACAAACAGAATGAATACAAGACCTGCTACAGGTTCTACTACTGGAGTGCGTTCCCCGAATTCAAATCCAAGAAAAGTAAACTCCACAGCAAAAGAAAAATCTATTTCTGATTCCTTGGAATTAGAAAAGAAAAATAATATTGATGCTAATGAACCAGATTCTGCAATTGTGGCTCTGAGAAAAAAAATCTTCGGTTTCAATATTTTTAATAACCCAAAGTTAAATTTTTCTGAGGATTTAAGAATGGCTACGCCAAAAGGGTATATTCTTGGTCCTGATGATGAAATCCTCTTGGACATTAACGGATATTCAGAGGCACACTATGTTTTACCTGTCAGTCCCGACGGTTTTGTTAGGATTGAAAAGATAGGTAACGTGTTTGTAAATGGAATTACTATTGAAGAAGCCAAAAGTCGCTTATTGAATAGATTGTCTAAGATTTATGTTGGTCTTCGTTCTTATGAAGGCTATCAACCAAATACATTCTTAACAGTTTCATTAGGAAGCATTCGTACTATTAAAGTTACTGTTCAAGGAGAGGTAATGGTGCCAGGAACTTACTCCGTGCCATCATTAGCAAGAGTAATGAATGTTTTGTACCAAGCTGGTGGACCAAATGAAAATGGTACATTTAGAGACATAAGAGTGATTCGTAACAAGAGAGTAATAGCGTCATTGGATTTATATGATTTCCTGACAAGCGGAATCCAAAGAAATGACATTACTTTGAATGACCAAGACATTATCAAAGTTGGTGTTTATAAATCAAGAATTGAGATTGCTGGAAAAGTGAAGAAACCTGGAATTTTTGAAAATAACCCCAATGAATCGCTTGATAAAATCATGAATGAGTATGCAGGTGGTTTTACGCCCGATGCCTACAAACAATTATTGAAAATCATCCGATACACATCTACCGAAAGGAAATTGACAGATTTAAGTGGAGATTTAATTTCTTCTTTCATGCCATTAAGCGGAGATGTAATAAATGTAGAAGGTGTTTTGGTAACACGTTTTGAAAATATGGTTGCATTGAATGGTTCAGTTTTTAGAGAAGGACAATATTCTGTAAGTGATAATCAAACCCTTACGAAACTCATTAAACGTGCGGACGGGTTTAGAGAAGATGCTTTTTTAGGAAGAATCTCAATTACTCGTATTCGTGATGATTTGCAAAAAGAGCAGATTTCAGTAAATTATAATGATATACTTACTGGTAAAATCCCAGATGTTGTGCTGAAAAGGGAAGATATTGTAACCGTTTATTCTTCCAGAGAATTACAAGAAGCCTTTACCATTAGAATTAGAGGTGAAGTGAATTTTAAACCACGATATGAAGGTGGAGTTTTCCCTTTTCAAAAAAATATGACTGTGGAAGATTTAATAGCTGAAGCGGGAGGACTAAAAGAGTCTGCTGCAACAGGAAGAATCGAAGTTACACGCAGGAAGAAAAATATTGGGAAAGACGACCCTAATGCCATAACATCACAAATTGCGGAAAACAAAACCTTTGCTATCAATAAAGATTTAATTTTAGACCAATCAGCGTCAACTTTTGTTTTAGAACCATTTGACGAGATTTTTGTAAGATCTTCTCCGAATTACGAAAAACAACAGTTTGTAACAATTGAAGGACAAGTGATTTTTCCAAGTATTTATGGTATTGAACGTAAAGACGAGAAACTATCTGACATTATCAAAAGGGCAGGTGGATTAAACCAACAGGCATTTCCAGCAGGAGCGACCTTAGTTAGAAAGGTTCAATTGTCAAAATTAGAGGTTGAGCAGAAACGAAAACAACTCGCAGATTTGAATGATAATGCACGTAATGTTTCGCTTGAAGTTGAACAAGTAGAAGAAATTACAGAACAGTCTATCGGAATAGACTTATTGAAAGCTATTGATAACCCAGGAGGAGTCGCTGACTTATTATTACAGGACGGCGATTTAATAAGAATTCCAAAAGAACCTCAAACCGTCCGTATGCAAGGAGAGGTATTATACCCGACATCTACAAGGTATGTACAAGGTCTTAACTTTAAGGATTATATTGCCCAAGCGGGAGGTTTTACAGCCCTTTCCGCAAAAAATAGAGCTTTTATTATTTATGCTAATGGTTCCGTAGATAGAACGAGGAAGTTTTTGTTCTTTAATGTCTATCCTAAAGTAGAGCAAGGTGCTCAAATAATTGTTCCCAAGCGAGCTAATCAGGTTACTGCACAATCTATCAGTGCAACTATTGGAACAGTAGCTCAAACTTTTGCAATAATTACAGGTATGGTTACCACACTTTTGACTTACAGAATTTTAAAATAGAAAATGTCACAAACGAATCAAATTTTACCAGAAGACCAGTTTTCGCTGAAAGACATTCTTCTGAAAACCATAGCTTTAAAAAACCTTTTAGTTAAACAATGGAAATGGATTGTTTCAGCATTGTTGATTGGTGCAGCCTCTGGTTTTCTCTACGATTTTATTAATGATGAACCTAACTATTACACTGCCAAAATCACTTTTAATCTTGACAGTGGTTCGTCTCCGAGTGGAGGAGGCGGTGGATTGTCTGATTTAGCAAGTGCCTTTGGAATAGGTGGAGGTGCAGCAACAGGTTCAGGATTGTTTAGTGGAGAAAACTTCTATGAGTTATTAAAGACTCATGCCTTGTATAATCGGGCTTTATTGACAAAAGTAAAAGTGAAAGGTGTCGATAAAATATTTGCACAATATTATTTAGAAAAATCAGGAGTTTTGGAAGATGAATTGGAGGATGATGAAGAGTTGAAGAAACTGAAATTTGTAAGTACAGACCCCAAGAAAATGTCTTTGAAAGAAAGAAAAGGATTGAATACAATTTATGAATATTTGTCGCCAGTGACATACATTGGACAAGACAATAAGAGATCTACCTTCAATACACTTTCTGTTACTACAAGGAATGATACTCTTTCTAATCTTTGGGCAAATTTATATCTGGAAACTGTAAAAAAGATTTACACAGAAACTAAGACAAAGAAAACCAGAGAGTTAGTTGATTTAGTAAAGAGTAGGACGGATTCTTTGAAAACCGAATTATATATTTCACAAGGAAAATTGGCCAGATTTGCAGACCAAAATCAACAAATTATTGTTCAACAAGGCTTGGTACAGCAACAGAGATTAAGCATGAGTTCATCTCAATTGCAAGGCTTATATTTTGAAGCGGAAAGACAATTAGATAATTTAAGATTTTCTATTGCAAAAGAATCGCCTCTCTTAACAAGAATTGACGAAAATGAATTGCCAATTTCGCCAAATTTGAGACCCGCTGCAAAAGGTGCAAAAATAGGTGCATTGATAGGTTTAATAATTTCGCTGTTAGTTATTTTTATAAGAAAAACGTACCAAGATATTTTGAGTAATCCAGTATAATTTATGCAAGAAACAATTATTGAAGCAGGTCATTCTGAAAAACATTATTGGCGTGACCTCTGGCGATTTAAAGACTTATTAATCATCTTAGCCAGAAGAGATTTAACAGTTAGATACAAACAAACAGTAATAGGAATTGCATGGGCGGTAATTAGACCAATTTTGACGGTATCAGTTTTTGTTTTTGCATTTCATAAAGTATCTAAAATAAAAGATGAATCTGGAATTCCTTTTGAAATTATTATCTTCACAGGGGTAATTTATTGGAATTTTTTTGCTTCTGCATTCCAGCAAGTAAGTAATAGTGTAACTGGCAATGCTAATTTGGTATCAAAAGTATATTTTCCGAGATTACTAATGCCACTGAGTTCGGTAGCAGTTCCTTTCGTAGATTTTTTAGTTGGTTTTTTTGTATTGATTCCATTCTTATTGTACAGGGGAGTACCAATTGATTGGCACATTTTGTTTGTACCTGTATTCTTATTTTTCGGATTTTTAGCTGCATTAAGTTTAGGTGTTATCTTTGCATCTTTAAATGTTCAATTTCGAGATTTTCAACAAATTGTACCGCTAATTGTACAATATGGTTTTTTTGTTTGTCCAGTAGCATTTTCAATTGCAACAGTACAAAATTTGTCTTGGTACAAATATTACGCATGGCTAAATCCATTAGCAGGAATTATTGAAGGTTTTAGGTGGTGTTTAATTCCTGGCTATAGATTTTTTAGTTTTCAGAGTTTTATTCCGTCAATAGTTTTTGTGATTATTACTACGGTATTAGCGATTTATTTTTTCCGTAAAAAAGAAAAAACCTTTGTAGATTATATTTAATTAGTGTGAATGTTTGGAAATTTAGTCAATTATCTTGTAATCAGTTAGTTGTGTTTTCAAAATTTTGATATTTTAATTTCCATTATTAAGAGTTTAGATTTAAGATGACTGTAATTGAAGCAGAAAATATAAGTAAGAAATATATCATTGACCATAAAAAGGGCAATGCTAAGGCTGATACATTTAGTGAAACCTTTACACAGGGAATCCGAAATCTTTTTACTAAAAACTCTGAAGAAGAGGTAGAACATGAAGATTTTTGGGCATTAAAAGGTGTAAGTTTTAAGATTGACCAAGGAGATAGAGTAGGAATTATTGGTTCTAATGGTGCAGGAAAATCTACCATGTTAAAAGTTTTGAGTAGGATTACAGAACCAACCGAAGGTAGAATCTCAATAAAAGGTCGTGTTGCAAGTTTATTAGAAGTAGGAACAGGATTTCATCCAGAACTTTCTGGTAGAGAAAATATCTTCTTAAATGGTGCTATTTTAGGAATGAAAAGGAATGACATCAAACAAAAATTTGATGCAATTGTAGATTTTGCTGGCGTAGAAAAATTCTTAGATACACCTGTAAAACGATATTCCTCAGGAATGTATGTCAGATTAGGTTTTGCAATTTCTGCCCATCTTGAACCAGAAATCTTAATTGTCGATGAAGTTTTAGCGGTTGGTGATGCTGAATTCCAAAGAAAATGTCTCGGTAAAATGAAGGATGCTTCTACTTCTGGTAGAACAATCCTTTTTGTTAGTCACAATCTTACTGCGGTACAAGGACTTTGTAATAAAGCAATGTTTATGCAGAAGGGAAGGTTAATAGAAATGGGCGAAACCAATCAAGTATTAGCCAATTATTTAAGCCAAGTTCAGAAAACGGCTTTAGAATCTTGGTATTTGACTCCAGAAGAAGCCCCAGGTAATGACAAAGTTCGATTGAAAAGTATCAAATTAGAACCCCAGTTTGTCGGAAATCTTAGACATTTAGATGTAAGAACTCCTTTTAAAGTTAAAATCGAGTTTTGGAATATGATGGATAGGGCAAACCTCAATATTAGCCTTCATTTGAATTCATTAACGGGAGAATGTATTTTCAATATTGGAACACTTTCACAATCGTTCGAAAAAGGAATAATTCAAGCCGAGTGTGAAATACCTGCAGACTTTCTAAATGACGGTTCTTATTCAATCTCTTTTATGATTGTACAAGACACGTCAACAGTTCTCTATAATTTTGAAGAGTCTCTAATTTTTGAAATAGAAGATTACCGAGAAGGAACATCATGGTATGGTAAATGGCCAGGTTACATAAGACCTAAAATTGATTTCCCAATTACTCAACTCGAACTCGAAAGTGTTAGTTAAATTATAATGATAAACGTTACCAAAACATATTTACCTCCCATTGAAGAATATCAACAATATGTTGAACGAATTTGGCAAAGTAATCAATTAACTAACAACGGTCCTTTAGTTAGAGAATTAGAGCAAAAACTGAAAGATTTTTTGGGTGTAAAACATTGTTATTTTGTGAGTAATGGCACAATTGCAATCCAAATCGCATTAAAGGTTCTTAACATTTCACAAGAAGTCATCACCACCCCTTTTTCTTATTGTGCAACTACACATTCTCTTATTTGGGAAAATTGTAAGCCCATTTTTGCGGATATACTTTCCACAGATTTTTGTATTGACCCCAAGAAAGTAGAAGAACAAATTACTGAAAAAACTCAAGCGATTCTTGCAACTCATGTATATGGGAATCCATGTGCAGTAGATGAATTAGCCGAAATTGCCCAAAAGCATAAACTAAAGTTGATTTATGATGCCGCTCATTGTTTTGGGGTAAAAGTAAATAATAATTCGATTTTTAATTACGGAGACATCAGTACTTGTAGTTTTCACTCAACAAAAGTTTTTCACTCAACCGAAGGGGGTGCAATTTTTACTGATAATGATGAATATGCGTATTTGATAGACCGATATAGAAGTTTTGGACATATTGGCGATAATTATTTAACAATCGGTATCAATGGAAAAAATTCAGAATTTCATGCCGCTATGGGCTTATGTGTTTTACCGAAAGTGCCAGAAATTATAGAAGCCAGAAGACAAATTTTTAATCTTTATGATGAAAATTTGAATTGGAATAAATTAATCAAGCCCAAAGTAGTACTTCCAACTGAAACTAATTACGCATATTATCCAATTTTTCTGGAATCTGAAGAAATACTTTTCAAGGTTAGAGCGGCATTGGCAGAACATGATATTATTCCAAGACGATATTTTTATCCATCTCTAAGTACATTAGAATTTGTTGTTTCAGAAAGTAATTGTCCAATTTCTGATGATTTTGCTTCAAGAGCTTTGGCATTGCCACTTTATTTTGATTTGGCACATGAAGATGTTATTAAAATTGCAAAAATCGTCAACAATAACCTGTAGGATTTCCTAACTCAAAATGGTTTTTTTCTATCCAATTCTTTATGTCATCTTTGTCGGCTATGTTATCAGAGTCGCAGCAAGGGTGTGCCGTAAGTCCATGATAGATATTATTATTACTGCTTACGTAGTTTTTTGTGGAAGTGTAATTTTTACAGGCTTTGTTTTGTCGGAATTTCATAAAATCAACGATAGGCGATTTTGGGCATGGGGAGTATTTGTACCTGCAACAGTCTTTTTTCTGCAATTCACCAGATTATTTCAACGAGACAGAAGAGAAAATTTCACTTTTTTTGAATTGATAGGCAGCAGAATTCAATTAATTTGGAATTGGTTTGGTAACCTGAATATATTCTTGAAATTCTTATTTGGGGGGCTTTTGCTGACATTCATAATCATAGAATCTACCAATCTTTTACTCATAACTTATACTGTTCCAAATGAATGGGATAGTATGACTGGACATTTGAACCGCCTCATGTATTATCTTCAGCATGGAACAATGGCTCATTTTGGGGGTACAAATTGGAATATTGATACCTATCCAAGAAGTGTCTCTACGATTCAGATTTATAACTATTTAATGTCTGGAAAGGGTGAAAACTGGTTTAAAGTAATCCATCATGCAGCCTATTTAATTATTGGATTTGCAACATTTGGTATTACACGAAATCTAACAAATAACTTTTCTGCAAGTGTTTTTTGTGGTTTAGTAATCTGGCTTTTGCCAAACGTACTTTTGCAAGCAGGCACGACCGACACTGATATTGTCTTAGCATCATATTTAGCCTGTTTGATTTACTTTTTGTTTACTTATCGGGAAAAACTTTGGCGTCGATATTTGTATTTAGCAGGAATAGTTTTCGGGATTGCTTTAGGTCATAAAATAACATTTGTCTTCTCATTTTTGCCAGTTTTAGTAATTATTTGGTACACAGTTTTTTGGGAAGAAAAATGGAATAGAGTTGTTGATGTACGTAAGCCAAGTTTTAGTGCCAAGAAACAAATTGAGAAAATTAATGATAATCCTAATATTTTCTTTTTGGCATTTTCAAGATTTAAACATTTGTTTTTTGGCGTATTCATAGGCGTTTGTTTGTTCGCATTGCCTACTGGATATTTAAAAAATCTAAAATTATATGGTCACCCAATAGGACCACCAACAGCACTGAAACATCAGTCGATAGAGAGGGCAGGGTCAAAAGAAAATTTATTGAAACAAGGGTCAAGAAACGCAATACGTTACACTTTAGATTTGGTAAATTTAGACGGACTAAGGAACTGGAATGTAGGTGAAGATTTGAACAAAAAAATGAAAAATCCCATTATCAAATTCGAGAAATCTACAAATTTGAAATTGGAAGAGACTACGGATTTTACAATTGTTCCATTTACTTATCAAAGGAGATTCGAGTTTTATAATGGAAATCCTTATTGGGGAATATTTGGTTTTGCCTTAATTTTACCACTGATTCTATTGGTGCTTTTAGGAATTATTAGAGGCGGAAAAGCCTACTATGTATTAGGAGTTGCATTTGTATTTCATTTTTTAGCACTCTCATTTTCAGCACCTTACGACCCATGGAAAGGGAGATACATGATAAGTACAGCCGTTTACGCAGTCCCTTTCTTGGCATTATTATTTACTCAGGAAAAGTGGTCTTTGGCAGGAAAAAAAGTTTTACTTTTGAAAAGCTACGTAGGGATAATTGTAATTTTGGGAGTAGTTTCGGCTTTTTTGGCGATATATCTAAACGAAAGGAGTCTCCCTATTGCAGCGTTTGGAAAACCATCAGCTTTTAAAATTGATAGGATTACAGCACAAACTTGGGCAAGACCAGATATTACACCCGCATACAAAAAATTTGATGCAATCGTACCCCAAAATGCAACTGTTGCGTTAGGAACAATTAATGATGATTTTGAATATCCACTCTGGGGAAAACATTTGACACGAAAATTGATTCCGATTAATCCTTTCGAGAAAGGTATTCAACCAATACCTAAAGAAGCAGATTATCTATTTTTTGATAAAAGTGTGATAACGCCTCAAAAAGGAGACATTAGATTAGGAACAGATACAACTTTGACTAATTTAATCGTAAAAGGAGAGGATTATTATTTGAGAAAATTACGCTAATTTGAAAATTTGGTAATTAGAATCAGTAGTTTTCAAATTGAAGAATCTTCAAATTATGAAATTAAAGGTATGAAACTTGGCATCATGCAGCCCTATATTTTTCCTTATATTGGATATTTTCAATTGATTAATGCAGTTGATAAATTTGTGATTTATGACGATGTTAATTTTATCAATAAGGGTTGGATTAATAGAAATCGGATTTTGAATAACGGTCGAGATAGCCTATTTACAATTCCATTAAAAGAAGCAAGCCAAAATAAACTAATCAATGAAATTGAAGTAAATTGGGACGATAATTGGAAGAATAAATTTTTTAGAACTCTTGAACAATGCTACAAAAAAGCACCATTTTATCAAGACGTTTTACCAATTATTGAGGAAACCTTCAGAGATGAGGGTGAAGTTGTTTCAAAAGTGATTGAGAAAAATATAGGATTAACCTGTGAATATTTATCTATTGAAACTGAAATTATTTCAAGTTCAAGTATTTATCAAAATAATCATTTGAAGGCTCAGGAAAGGATTTTGGATATATGTTTACAAGAAAATGCAGAACATTATATTAACCCAATTGGAGGATTAGAATTATATGACAAAGATTTTTTTGAAACTCAAAATCTCAAATTAAGTTTTATTAAATCTAATTCAATTGAATACAAGCAATTCAAAAACGACTTTGTGCCTTGGCTTTCAATGATTGATGTTTTAATGTTTAATTCAAAAGAGAAAATTAAAGGTTTTTTAAATAATTACGAATTGGTTTAGGTTTTTAAATTTTCATTTTTTGATAACTGATAACTGATAACTGAAAAGATGGCAAAAGTAGTAGTTTTCGGCACAGAATTAGTAGCAGAATTAGCTCATTATTATCTAACGAATGATTCTGAACATGAGATTGTAGCATTTACAGTCAACCAAGAATATATAAAAGAACCTACTTTTTGTGGGATTCAGGTTGTGCCTTTTGAAGATGTAACAACATTATTTCCACCTGCGGAATATAAATTTTTTGCCCCACTTTCAGAACGAAAAATGAATATGGTTCGAGCAAAAATTTATCAAGAAGCAAAAGACAAAGGTTACGAATTTATTTCTTACATAAGTTCTAATGCAACGGTTTTGACAGATAAAATTGGCGAGAATTGCTTTATTTTAGAAGATAATACCATTCAGCCCTTTGTAACAATTGGGAATGATGTGGTTTTGTGGTCTGGTAATCATATTGGTCATCATAGTGTAATAAAAGACCACGTTTATTTTACTTCTCACATTGTCCTATCTGGACGGTGCGTTGTAGAACCTTACTGTTTTATTGGTGTAAATGCCACAATTAGAGATGGTGTAACATTAGCAGAAGGAACGCTTATTGCGATGGGAACTAATTTTACAGGAAAAAAAACCGATGAATGGAGTATCTACAAAGGTAATCCTGCGGAAAAAGCAAAAGTTTCGAGTAAAGATATTAAATTGTAAAAAACATAACACGGGCTTTATCCGTGACATAGAATGAATAACTACGAACAAAATTTTATTTGCCCCAAAACCAGAACGAAACTCATTTTGTCTGACGATGGCAAAACTTTACACAATACTTCTGCTGACGAACCACTCAGTTATGAAATTGATGATATTCTTGACTTAACTTATCCCAAAGAATTATTTGAACAAGACAGAAAGGAACGTGTTGCGTATGATGATGCCTTTCAGCGTTATGACCGTGGCGTGACTTGGGTTTTTGAATCTTTGAATTCTGACGAACAAGTGAATCGCCAGAAAATGTGTGATTTATTGCACCTTAAACCTGGGATGAAAGTTTTAGAAGTTGGAGCAGGAACAGGTAAAGATTCTGAATTAATTATTAAAGCTATAGCTCCAAACGGAGAAGCGTACCTCTCTGATTTGTCTCCCAAAATGTTGCAATTAGCTAAGCAACGCCTTAATCCAGAGGGAGTTACGGTAAATTACTTTATTGCCAACGGAACATATTTGCCATTTGAAGACAATACATTCGATGCTGTTTTTCATTTCGGAGGAATTAATACTTTTGCAGAAAGAAAAGAAGCATTTGAAGAGTTTAGTCGAGTTGCAAAAGTGGGAGCAAGAATTGTTGTGGGTGACGAAAGCGTGCCGTCATGGTTACGAAATGAACCTACATATCAGACCTTAATGAAAGCCAATCCAATGTTTGCTGATGAAGTTCCATTGCAAGATTTACCTAAAAATATAGAAAACTTCGAGTTACACTGGATTTTTGGTTTCGGATATTATGTAATGGGGTACAATAAATCTGATGTAAGTCCCGAAGTAAATGTAAATCTTCAAATTCCTGGAAAAGATTTTGAGGATAATTGGAGACTGAGGGCGGAGAAGAAATAAACAGCCATGAGTTATGAGCTATGAGCTATGAGTTTTGAGAAGAAAATAACTCTCAGAGTTCATAGCTCAAAGCTCACGGCTCAGGGCTCAAAGCTAAAAAAAATGTGGATTAAAAAAGGAGTAGTTTATAAGCCAGATGGCACATTAGCTCATAGTCTTTCGCACGCACAAGTGCCATTTGCATACAAGCATGAAGATTTTTTAAGAGTCTATTTTTCATCAAGAGATGCTCATGGGCAGTCTCGTCCTACGTTCATAGATGTAGATTATGAAGACCCAACGAAGATTTTATATATACATGACAAACCAGTTTTAGAATTAGGTGGTCCAGGTGAATATGACGAGACAGGAGCTATGCCTGCATGGTTTGTTGATATGCCAAACGGAGACATTTGGTTGTATTACACAGGTTGGAACAGAACTCACAACTCTTATAGGCTCTCGATGGGACTTTCTATAAGTTCAGACGGTGGTTTAACTTTCAAGAAAATGTTCAAAGGACCAATCATGGACAGGTCGATTCATAATCCTATTTGGGCAGCCCAACCTTCTGTGATGTTCGACAATGGTATTTGGAGAATGTGGTATATTTCAGGGCAAAAATGCGAGTATATTCATGGTTATCCCGAGCCTTTTTATGACTGTCGTTATGCAGAATCTAAAGACGGTATAAATTGGACACCAACAGGTGACGTTGCTTTACCTTTTGATGATTTTCTTCATGCAGTTGGTCGTCCGAGTGTTTTTAAGGAAGGAGATATTTATAAAATGTACTATTCGTATCGTCATACAGTAGATTATCGAACCAATCGTGACCAGAGCTATAGAATGGGTTATGCAGAATCAAAAGATGGGATTGCTTGGGAACGAAAAGATAATTTGGTAGGTATTACAAAATCAGAAAATCCTTCAGATTTTGACTATGAAATGATAAATTATGCTCATTATTATGAACATAAAGGTGATAAATTTTTGTTGCATAATGGAAATGGATTTGGAGCGTCAGGTTTTGCTTATGCAAAATGGGATGGTTCAAAGTAAAAAATAGTAAATTATGGATTCATCAAAAACTCAGTTTAATAAAGACGGATATTTGATTATAAAAAACTTTTTTAATCAAGAAGTTTTGCGTAAAATATATACCGATGCACGTAAATTGTTTGCAGTTCAAATTAAAAGAATTCTCGGAAAGACAGTCGATATAAACAATAAAGATGAGTTCGAACAAGCAATGTTTGATTTTTTTGAGGCTGATTTTAATGCTTTTGTCAATACAGGAAAACAAACACAGCACTTGATTTCTATGCACCGTTTAGGTACTGATGAAAAGATTTTGAGCCTTTTAAAAGAGTTAGGCTACGAATTTCCAACTATTGCAGTTCGTCCAGCAATGCAATTTAATAGTAGATATTTATCGAAAGGTGGAAGTCATTGGAAATTAGGGGCTCATCAAGATTGGCGAACAGGTCAGGGTTCATTAGACAGCATGGTACTGTGGTTCCCTTTAGTAGATTGTGGCGAAGATTTAGGGTCACTGCAAATAATTCCATCAAGTCATAAAGATGGATTAATGAAAGCGGACACATCAGGTTATTTAGGGAGTATTCAAGAAGAAATTTCGGACGAAAAATACGTACAAACAGAATTTGAAGCAGGAGATTTACTGATTTTTTCAGCTTTCTTGATTCATCGTTCGGGAAACAATATAACACAGAATATTCGTTGGTCAATTCAATTAAGGTACAATAATATTGGAGAAGAAACTTTTCAAGAAAGAGGGTTTCCGATGCCATATATTTATAAACCAGAAGAAAATTTAGTAACCCCAGATTTTCCACAAAAAGAACAATTAGAGCAAGTTTTTGCTTAGTCAATATTCATTATCTTTGCAGACCTGTAAGAAATACTTGCAGGTCTTTTTATTTGTCAAAATCATAATAAATGATAAAAGTTAGCGTAATTGTACATACATATAACCACGAAAAATTCATTGCACAAACTTTAGAAAGTATTGTAAATCAGGAGGTTAACTTTCAGTATGAAGTAATTGTTGGCGATGATGCTTCAAAAGACAAAACTCCAGAGATAATAACTGAGTATCAAAAAAAATATCCTGATATAATTAAACCAATGCTTCATCCTGTAAACATGGGAGGTTTTGGAAAGAATAATACTCTGGCAACATTAGAAGTTTGTCAAGGAAAATATATTGCTGCTATGGATGGTGATGATTATTGGACTAATCCTCAAAAACTCCAAAAACAAGTTGACTTTTTAGACCAAAATCCTGAATTTGTTGCTTGTTTTCATAACGCATTAATACATTTTGAAGATGGTTCGCATCCAGATGAGTTTGTGAATGATGACACCCAAAGAGCAATAACCACCATTGAAGATTTAGTCGGTGAAGATGAAGTTTGGTATATGGCAACCTCTGCGGTAATGTTTCGGAATGGTATTTTAAAAGATTATCCAAAATGGTTTCATGAATCAAAAAGTGGAGATATTCCGAGGTATATTCTATTGGGAAAACATGGTAAGTTCTTCTATATCAATGAAGTAATGTCTGTTTATCGTAAAAATGGAGGAGGAATGAGTTTTACAGACGGAAAACAAGACGCAGATTTTTTATTTAATAGAATAGGAATGTATCGTGGTATTGACAAAGAACTGGATTTTAAATTTCATAAAACCATCAATAAAAACATTGCTCGGTATTATTTAATGTTAGCAAATTCTATTCAATACAGTGATAACTGGCTTCTGAGTAGGTTTTATGCTTTAAAATCTCTTTGGCTTTCAAGACCAAACAATTCGGTTCATTTCAAAAAAGTGTTTCAAAATTTTGTAATTCCTCATTTTATAATGTCAATTTATGCCAATGTAAAAGGAAGGATATTTTGAACTGAAAATGAGTTAATTTGAAAATGCAACTGACCTACATTTCCAAATTAACTCATTTCCAAATTCTCAAATTGAGGAGTCTTACGTTTTCATTTTCTTCTTTTTAGCCGCAGGGAAAAGAACATTATTCAATATCAAACGATAACCTGGGGAATTTGGATGAAGATTCAAATCAGTTGGTTCTTCGCCTACATGATGCTGATAATCTTCTGGGTCATGACCGCCATAAAATGTCCAAAATCCCTTCAAAAAAGTACCATGTATATACCTGGCTTCATTCAGGGAGCGATTTTCTCCTAAAATTATGACTTCTGGTTTCATTAAAGATTTTTTGAAAGCCGTAGTTTGACCCATAAAACCATGGATTGTAGTTTCATGATTTTGAGTTAACATCGTAGGAATTGCATCGTACTTTGCCGAGAATTGGAATAGATTAAAAAAATCATTATTCTCTGCGATTGGACGCTGTTCGTAACTTGGATAACTATCAATATTGGAGAATTCAATGACTTGAGGATGTAAAATCAAGCTAAAATTCTGAAATGCAAAAGTATTACCATAATTCAATTTTTGGTCAGCATTTCCATCCGATCCATCACCATCATAAAATGAATCAACGATGTCAGTACCTTCGGCAGCTAACGCAATATCATAAGTATCTGTTGCGGTACACATTGCAAACATATACCCACCTCCAGCAACAAACTCTCGGACTTTTTTAGCTACTGCCAATTTCATCTGAGAAACTTTACCATAGCCAAATTTTGCCGCATTTTTTCTGTCTTCACGCAGTTGCTCTTGGTACCATTTTTGTTCTTTTTGGTGAAAAAATTTACCCATTTGTCCCGTAAAGTCTTCATGATGAAGATGAAGCCAGTCATATTCAGGCAATTTTGCATTTAAAACTTCTTCATCAAAAATCAAATCATAAGGTATTTCTGCATAAGCCATTGCTAAAGTCACTGCATCGTCCCATGGTTGGGCGGTCTTCGGAGAATAAACAGCAACTTTTGGTGGTTTTTGGAGCTTTACAACATCCATATTTACATCAGGACTTGTAACTTCTGCTCTAATTTGAGAAGCCTGTCCCTCAGAAATTACTTCATAGCTTACTCCCCTGATAACCATCTCATTTTCAAATGCTTGATTTTGTGGAAACATGAAAGATCCCCCTCTGTAATTCAAAAGCCATTCAACTTCAGTATCATATTTTTTTAATACCCAATAGGCAATTCCATAAGATTTTAGATGATTTTTTTGGGTTTCATCCATAGGAATTAATATCTGAGAAGCCATTAAACGACCAGAAAGTAGTAGAAATGTGATAAACGGAAAGATATGCCTTTTCATTGGATAAGATTTTTGTGTTCTCTCGACTAAATTTGTTGAACAATTTTCAAACGAATTTATTACAAATATAGTGCTAAACAATTTGAAAATTTGGTAGAATAGAAATTTGAAAAAAACTTCAAAAATCATGAATGTTATAGAAAATATCCGAGAAGGTTTACGCTCAATTCAAGGAAATTTATTGCGAACAATCCTTACAGCTTTAATTATTGCCATTGGAATTACTTCCTTGGTCGGAATTCTAACTGCAATTGACGGAATTCAGAACTCTGTTAACAATAGCTTTTCAAGTTTAGGAGCAAGTTCTTTTGATATTAGAAACCGTGTCGTGTTCAAAATCAGAAGAGATGGGGAAAAAGAGAAGAATTTTCCAGCGATTGATTATCGTCAGGTGAAAATGTACAGAGATAGATTCGGGGCAAAAGCCAATATTTCTATCAAAACAAATGTTACATTTAATGCTCAATTGAAATATGGTTCAAAGAAAACGAATCCTAACACCAGACTAATTGGCTGTAATGAGTATTTCATGGAAACAAAAGGTTTTAAAGTTGGTAAAGGAAGAAATTTTTCTAATAATGATTTAGAACTTGCAACTAACGTTTGTATTGTTGGAGTTGACGTAGTTTCACAGTTGTTTGAAAAAAATGAAGACCCTTTAAATCAAGAAATTGCGATTTTAGGTCAGAAATATAAAGTGATTGGTTTGTTAGAAAGAAAAGGTAGTATGATGGGCGGAGGCGATGACAGAGTAGTTTTCGTTCCATTAGAATCTGGCAGAAAAGTTGCAGGTGACAGAACACTTACATTTGATATTACGACTTCTGTAAAAGATATTGCGGATATGGACATGATTATGGGAGAAGCCCGTGGAGCAATGAGAGTAATCAGGGAAGATAGGTTAGGGGAGGAAGATTCATTTACTTTAGAAAGGTCAGATTCGGCAGTGAAACAATCTGAGTCTATTACTGATACACTCAGAATTGGCGGTTTTGTTATAGGTTTTGTTACATTGTTAGGAGCAGCTATTGCGTTAATGAACATCATGTTAGTATCTGTAACTGAACGTACAAGAGAAATCGGTATCCGAAAATCAATTGGAGCAACTCCAGCTTTAATTCGTCAACAATTTTTGATAGAAGCGATTGTCATTTGTGTTTTAGGAGGAATAGGAGGAGTGTTGATGGCAATTCCAATCGGGAACTTGATTGCTGGTGTCGTAGTATCAGAAAATGCTTCATTTATTATTCCATGGTTATGGATAACAGTGGGAATATTGATATGTGTGGGAGTAGGATTATTCTCTGGAATTTACCCAGCTTATAAAGCATCGAAGCTCGACCCGATAGAATCTTTACGATATGAATAATTTTTTTTCAAGCGAAAGGTTTTCATAATCAGACGATTAGCTTTAGAACTCCTCAAAAATCCATTTTTTTAGAAACTTGAACTTGTGAAGTCAAAGTTTAAACCTTATCTTTGTGGAAAGTTTGAGACAAATCAAAAATGCCCGGATGGCGGAATTGGTAGACGCGCTGGTCTCAAACACCTGTGCCTTCATTGGCATGCCGGTTCGACTCCGGCTCCGGGTACT
>JAAFJL010000033.1 GCA_013298865.1 Cytophagales bacterium
ATTATACTTATCCTCATTTTTTTGGTGTAGTCGCTCGAAATTATCGTGGAGCATTTTAGTATGGTCAATCTGTTTTTTTTCTAAGAGATTCATTTGTTCAAGACTCGCTTTTTTTTGAGCTTCAAACAATAAGATAACCTGTTTATTCATGGTAATTCCAAACTGAGCCTGATAGAGTCCTTGGAGTTTGGTCAAATCCGTGTCGGATAATTCTTGCGGTGTTGTCGTATTCATAAATGATTGTTTTAAAGATTTTGTATTTCAAGTTCCGTCCTCCATTGGGTGAGCATATCAGGGAAATCATCGAGGCACTTACCTTGCATCATCATCAGGCGTACATCGGTTTCCGTTTCCGAGCCTTTACCAAAATCGCCAAAGGGCTTACAAGGCAGGTTAAACCTTTCGGCATACTTTTTTAATTGCGTTAATTGAGCCTCCGACTCGCTGAATTTTTCGAGGTTTGGATAAATAATAATGTCGTGATGTTCCCCAAATATTTGTTGTACTTTTTCAAGATAGCTCATACAAGCCAAGTAATTAGTATTACCCGCCACCACCACTTGAAAAATAAATTTCAAGTTAAATTCTTTTTCCAATTCCTTTAATTCGCCAGGTTCAAAGAACGTAATAAATAATTCTAAAAATTGGTCAGATTCAAGCGTTCCAAAATCAATAAAGACCCGCTCAAAAGCAAACTCGTTTTCTCCAAACCGTTTGAGCATTTTCATAAAGAGTTTTCTTTCAATATTTTTTTGTTCATCCAAGATGTTAAAAAACACGACCCTCTCTTTCTTATTTTTGGGAGGGATGAACCGTAGATTTTGGGTAGAAGACGTTTTACTATTAAAATCCGCATCAATGAATAAGGTGTTTTCATCGTGGTAATTTTTGAGAGCCAACAGGTAAGTTAAGAACGATTTACCCGCTCCCCCCTTTCCTTGTACTTGACAATAGATGAATCGAGTATTTCTCATAATATGGCATTAAAACAGGTCAAAAAAACAGCCTGTTTTAATAAACTGTTAAAACCCTAAATCGTTAGTATTTTGTTCTTGAAATTCCAACCATTGGGCTTTATTGAATGGTTGGTTTAACGGTTCGATTCGCTCCGATAAAGGTATTTCTTTTGTAGCTTTAATAGGAGGAATTTCCCACACGGAGCTTGTCAAAGCATCCTCCTTTTCTACCGCCACATCCTTTACTTTTTTCACCAAATTAGGTACTTTCTCCGATTTAGTTTTTACTTTTTTCTTCTCCTTGTTAGGAGTTTGTAATTTTTTAGCGACTCTAATACGAGTCATATCAATGGTAGATTTAGAAATGGGAATTCCTAAATCCTTGGAAATAAGAGCAGCGATAGTTTCGGCAGTATGGTTGTAAGAGAACAGCGATTCATAGACTTTAAAGAGCATAAAATTTCGTTTTCTCTTCTTGGAGAGAAAAGCTTCTTTGAGCATTTCTTTGGTAAATTCCAATTTCATAGATTCATTCATTAAGGCGATTTGAGGGCGAAGTTGCTTAAAAAAGGCTATCAGTTGATTTAGTGCAGATATAGTGCTAATTTAATGATGATATTTTGTTAGTAAGCCCCTCAAATAAAAAAAGGTAAAAAATCTATTTAATCAGGAGGATTTTTTTACAAAAAAATCCTCCTGATTAAATAGAGAAGTATTTTATTAGTACGAAGATAAGCAAAAGAATTAAGAAATTTATAAAAATAGCGAGCTATTTTTAGCAAAAAAAAGGAAACAAGCACAAAAAAATAGTTCGTGAAATATTTGGCGGATTGAAAGCGGTGTAGTATTTTTATTTATCTTTTGTTAGAAAGAGCAAGGTGTGTCGAAATGTCATAACAAAATATCCTTTCAGTCTATTTTGTTCTTCCATTCCGACCCGCCCCCTTCCTATCGTCAGTGGGCTACCCCTTGTTTTTTTCGTAGCTTGCCCCGTCTTCGTCAGGGGCATCGCAACGAAAAAAATTAAAAGGCAGAAGTTTTTATCTTTTTATTTTTTCCCCCGAGTCAAAAAACGGTATGAATTTTTTAATTCATACCGTCATAACTTTAAAAAATTGTTGTTGGTAAGCGATATAAAATCTTTTTAAATTCTATTTATTATCATGGAATCAAACGAGCCAAAACCCAAAAAGTCCAAGCCCAAAGTGGAGCATCCGCAGGATAAGCAGCACCCGAAGACTACCCAAATTCAGTTTCGGGTGAGTGCGAAAGATAAGCAACTATTGGAAGCGAAAGCCAAAGCAACGGGTAAGAAAAAACTCAGTGTCTATCTATTGGAATTAGGTTTAAATGCCAGCGAAGAAGTGGTTGAAAAAGTCGTAGAAAAAAAGGTAGAAGACAGCGAATTAGTAATCACTTTACGAGGATTACGGCAGAGCTTAATTCATGCAGGGAATAATCTCAATCAACTGACCAAGAAAGTTAATTCCACCAATTTTTTAATTCATTCGGAGCAACGCCAATTGGTTCAATTAATCCAACAGATAGAGTCTATGTGTGTAGAAATCAAAACTAAACTATGATAATTAATTCAGGCGTTAGTATGAGTTATATGGGCAGTGCCAAGTATAACGAACACGGTTCAAGAGCCGAGATGAAAGAGCGACAGCAAGCTGCCATAGCCGAGAACCGCCCCTACATTCCCAAGGGCGAATTATATTATTCCCAATACTGCGGTTACGCCAGTGAAGAGATAGGGGAGATGATGGAAAACTATAAAATGGAGATGAATCCCAAATTAGAAAAATGTGCTTACACTCCTTCGATGAACTTTGCCCCCGAAGACCGAGGGAAGCTCAGTGAAGAGCAGAAATTGGAGATTATTCATGAATTTGCGGAGTATATGGGATTTGCACAAAACCAATATTGTGTTCACCGACACGATGATAAAGCCCACGAGCATTTTCATTTTGTGGTGAACCGAATCGGGTTCGATGGGAAGACGTGGAATGACAGTTTTAGTAAGCGAAGGGTAAACGAATTTTCGAGACAAACCGAGGTCAAATACGATTTGCGGCAGGTGGTTGGGAAATCGAGAGAGCGATTAAAGGCAACAGGAAAAGACGAAAATTTTGTAAGTCAAAACCCCTATTTAGCCCCCTTGCGAAAAGATATTGACGAAGCGATATTGAAACACGATGATTTCAAAGGCTTCAAAAAGGCAATGGAAAGTAAGGGTTACAAAGTACAAACAGGTTTTGGATTGGGTTATACGAATGCGAAAGGCGTAAAGATTGGGAGCAAAGATTTAGGGGAAGGGTACAAGAAAAGTGAGGTCGATAGCCGTATCGAAACAGGTCGATTGAGCCGAGAGCAGGAGCGACAGGCAAACTTGAAATTACAGTTGCAACGAGGTATCGAAGAACGGCAACGGATAGCCGAAGTTCAAGAAAAACAACGTTTAAAGGAATTGGCACAAGAGCAGGAGCGAGAAGCGATACAACGAGAAAAGGCAACCGAAGAGCAAGCCAAGCAGGAAAAGCAAAAACAGCAAGTACAACCAAACCCGATGTTTCCGAAGCAGAGCGGTGGAATGAAGAGGTAAAATTCAGCAATTATCCTAAATAATTTGAAAGTAAAGAAAAGTTGCGTAACATTGCGAAAAAAATAAACGATACAAAAAATATAAAAGAGATAGTTTAATTAACATATAGATTGCGTTTTTACTGAAAAATTCTGTTCTCGAAAATCTGGTACATTTTCACTTTCACTTAACAGAAATAAAGTTCAAACGCCACGTCGAAAGCGTGGCGTTACTTTATTTTGTTAAGTGGGTTTACCAGAGCCTCGAGGACGAAGTATGAGTGACGTTCACGCTTTTTTCACGCCCACCCGTCATTGTCATATTCTCCTTTTTCTGAAATTCATTCAGAAAAATCCCTTTCAGTTTCCCGTAATCGGTCTTTTTTGAATTTTAACAATTCATTCAAAAAATCTATACCCTTATGTCCTCACATGATTTTCATTTGCATTTTGATAGAGCCGTACAGACGATTTATGAGTTTAAAGCTATTCGTTTGAGTCAATTATTGAGTGAAGCAGACGAAATAAAAAAAGGTTTTATTCGAGCCGAATTGAGCGACTTAGACGAAGCAAAGCGAGTATTATATTCACTCAGTGCCGATACTATTGAGGTATTTATTCAAGCATTAAGCGATAAATATTCTTCGATTCAAGCCTAAATATTATTTACAATTTTCATTTTTTTAATTAACAGAACACTAAATTTTCCATGAAAAACATTTCAAAAACCACCTTATTGTTAGCATTATTGCTGTGTTTAGTATCGTCCTTATTCGCCCAAGAATCCTTGACGAATAAAGAAATTATCAACTTGCAAGCCTCCAAAATCTCGCAAGACCTCATTTTAGCCAAGATTTCCGCCAGCAAGTGCCAATTCGATTTGACGGCTCAGGGTTTAATTGACCTCAAAAGTGGCAAGCTCTCCGATAAAGTGGTGAGGGCAATGTTTGTGGCATCGCCCCCGATGGAAACTATGACGAATCAGGATGTCATCAAACTTTCCGATTCGGACGTTTCAACCACTATTTTAAAAGAGAAAATTAGTAAAACGCCCCATAAATTTGAGGTGGATTCGGAGTCCTTAATTAAGCTAAAAGTTGCCAAAGTAAATGATGGGGTAGTGAAAGAAATGATTTTAAATCCAATTCAAGGGAGTAATTCAAGTATTGCGGTAGTTGCCAGTAAGCCCAGCCCCGCAGCAGTCATTCCCCCGACTGCCAGTATTCCGAGTACGAAACCCAATAGTACCGTTTCATGGGAGCAAGTAATTGTAACCGGTGCTTTTGAAGAAGTAAAAGGCTTGACCCGCATCGGGGAGATTTCAGCATCCGCCAGCCGTGCATTTGGCAGTGAACAGAAATTGCACAAGGAAGCAATTGACAAAATTAAAAAGGAAGCTGCCAGTAAAGGAGCAACGCACGTGATGATTCAGTCGAATAATTTTGCTCCCACGCCTTTAAATACTGTTTCATTGAGTGGTGTTTGTTATAAAAAATGAAGCTCTGTTTTGGTTTAGAAAAGGCAAAACCAGAGACTTAATTTTATATTTTAGAAAATCGTATATAGTCGCTTAATTAACAAGTAGAGTGATAAAATAAAATTAATAGCGTAGAATTACCTAATCTACTAAATTAGGTAATTCTACGCTAAAAGGATAAAAGAAAATTTCGGAGATTTGTGGCAGAATGTAAATTGACCACTATTACCCTTTTGTAAAATAAAGTAAGCATTAATTTTAATCAAACCGTTCACCGCCCCCTATTTAGAGGCAAAATACCAAACCAACCATGAATAAAATTCTATTTAGCATTCTGTGCTTAGTGTGTCTAAGTACCAGTTTTGGCGTTTTCTCACAAGAAACTAAACCGCAAACGCCAGCGACCCCCACCAAAGAAGAACCCAAAGCCATTCCAGTTCCAACGACTGACAAAGCCAATGACGGAGGAACAGGAAAAGGCGATGATACACCCAAAGACCCAAACCCTGACCCCAAAAAACCGACAGAAACAGCTTCACTTAATGCAGCGAGCGATGGACAAGGTTCAGCCAATTCTTCCTCAATTTCTCCCGAAGCCAATTTAGCAAATCGTCTGCAAGATATTGCAGTAAACCTTTACACGGGTACGCCCATGATTGGCTACCCTATCGCTACACTTAAAGAAGTGGATGTAACTGTGCCTGTTTCCATAAATTATAATGCTACTGGCATGAAAGGGCATGATGTAGCTTCTTGGTGTGGGATGAATTGGCAATTATCAGCAGGCGGTTTTTTGAGCAGAATTGTCAGAAATGTACCCGATGAAGGGAGATTGGATATTACTAATTTGAATGCTGAAACCGCAGTAGCTCGAAAAGGATTCTATAAATACGGAGCAAATATAAGTAATACCAATAATACAGATGATAGTGAGCCTGATTGGTTTTTCCTTAATGTGGGAGGTGCAAGTTATAAATTTATGCTTGAACCATTTACGGGTAAAGCCCGATTTTTCCCCGATGCGGATATTGACGTACAAGTAACTTTTACGGTTCGCCCCGATGGACAAGGTATCGTTGGAAAATTCAGTAACTGGATTTTTAAAATGCCTAACGGAATGATTTATGAATTTTCTGGTATTGCTGGCACAACAGAAAGTAGTTTTGAAGCCGAGGCTAATTTCAATTTCAATGGTCATTCTCCTTATTATCGTACTACAAATCTTTTAACCTCTGGTTGGTATCTTACCAAAATTATGGGTACTTATGGACATCCAGTAAATTTCACCTACGATGCTTCGGACTATGCTTATTACAAATTGTCAGAACAATATACTACATTCAATGGAGGGGGTGGTCATTGCCCAACGCTAAATCAAATTCAAAATAAAAAAATAAATCGTGTTTATATTGAAGGGGCAACACCCAAAAAAATTGAGGGTTCAACCTTAGAAATAGTTTTTAATGAATGTGTGCCTTTTTGTTTTACGTGGGTAAATCCATTTACTGGTATTACTGAAAATGTTTGTACCACAGGTTCATGTATTGCTAATAGAGAAGATGTTGATAATGGTGGATTTACTTCTAATGCTACTTTGAAATTACTACAAAATATCGTTGTTCGTGATAAAACAAATCCGTCAGCTATTCCAGTAAGATATAATTTTGAATATGAATATTTAGGACAAGATTTTATCAATGGTTATCAACCTATTCCTTATGGTTACACATTGTCAAGTACCAATCCCTATCATTGGGAAAAGCGATTATTTCTAAAAAGAATTATCATGCCCGATACGAATATTTCGTATCGTTTCAAATATAGAGGTGCAGGTCAAGCCTTCCCTTCACGGCTAACCCTTGGGCTTGACCATTGGGGATTTTTCAATGGAAAATCAACGAATCAGCATCTAATTGGTTCAGATTTATATACGCCTTCGGGCTGTACTACTGATGCAGACCGTAGTACGACTTTTGATAATCTTTACAATGATACCAGTATTGGTGAGACTAATTTAGTAAATATCAAAGCCTTTTTTGGAACATTAGAACAGATAGATTACTCATTGGGGGCAAGTACAAAGTTTTATTATGAACCCCATATCGCTAATAATTATTCGGGGTTAATTGGTGGAGTTAGGATTAAAGCCATTAAGTATCAAGATAAAATTTCGAGCATAACTCAAATTAAAAAATATGACTATACCAAGGATAATAGCACCCAAAGCGGTTTCTTATTTTTTAAACCCCTCTATCGTTTTAATGATTTATTTGGGTCTGAGGTATCAAGTTCAAGTGTTTATGGACAAATGATGTTGGAATCTTCTAAGCCGTCCGTTGGATATGCCCAAGTAAAAGAAATACTTTGTGATAGTATAGGAACGCCAAGTTTAGGCTATACCATCAAAAATTTTAGCCAAGATGAACGAGACCCTATTGTAGCTTATGATATGTACCGAACTATTGGAAGTTCTTTCTATCTTTCGCCTGGTAAATACACCCCCGACCATGATTATTTCGGAGGGACAGAAAGTAGTACACGAATGTATAATCAGGCAGGGCAGTTATTAATGAAAAAAACACAACGGTATCAATTATTATCCGATGGCAAATATTCAATTGGACTTAAAAAAGTGTTTTCATCTGGGCAATCTTTTGACTCCAATAAACTCTATACCCTCAGTACCTTTAAGTTTCGTATGATTGGCGATAGTACAACGGTTTACGACCAAAACGGAGCTAATCCTGTAATCAATTGGACAACGCTTGACTATTCAGCAAAACACAATCAAGTTATAAAATCTACTACCAAAGACGGACGTGGCAACGACCTTGAATCTCATACTCGTTACGTGGCTGATTATGTATTTGGTTCAGATTCAACAGCTTACGATGCTTGTTATGATTATGATGGTAATTCGGTAGATTGTAGTGACCCTACTGTTAATCCAGCCGCAACCCAAACGTTTTACAATTATACGCCCCATATTCCAACGGGTAGTTTTGCCAAAGGTATTTGGCAATTACAACAAAGACATATTCTGCACGGAGTCGTAGAAACCTATACAAAACAGGCAGGAGCAACCATTAGAGCATCTTTGAACCGATATTATGCGGATAGCACCAGCGACCACAAAGCAGGTCTTTTGTATGAAAACTATGTATTAGATAATGTACCCACTACCACATTTGGTGAATCTATTTTTAGCAGAGCCACCGATGAAATTGTTAAATCAAGTGATTATGGACAGCCTCGCAGCCGTATGGAATCTTACACGAATAATGGGCAGGTACGAACATCCAAAGTAATTCACGGAGCGAAAGCGTTTACCATATATGATAGTTATGATGTTTTACCCAAAATAATCATCAGAAATTTTGCCGATGCAGGAAATGGGGTTTTAGAAAAAGGAGAACTTTGGACACAATATGAATATGATAATAGAGTTTTTGGAGCTTCCAAAGAAATAGCCCCTAATAGTTTAGAAGTCAGAACGGAATATTATCCTGATGGAAAAATACTGTGTGTAAAAGATAAAGACGGCTATATTTTGAAACATTATGAATACTTATTTAAAGGACTAAATACCCAATTTAGTACGCCCAATTTAGCCACCGATACAACCTATAATCGTATCATTACCCGAACACCAAGAGGACAATTTACGAGCGTAACAAGTTTGGATTATACCGATTGTATGATTTCAATAGTTCAAATGGATGCTTCTGGACGTACCCTTCAAAGTATTGGATTCAGAGGAAGCCCCACAGGTAAAGACTTAATAAGTACCAATTCATTTGATAAATTTGGCAGAAGTAAATACAGTTTTTTACCCGTGGAAGCCAATCAAATCACAGGGGCTTATGTTAGTAATTATTTACGATTAGCCAAAACTTTTTATCGTGATAGTATTCCGTACAGCGAGGTTTCGATATATGAAACATCACCCATGAATAGAGTTTATAAAAGTTACGGAGCAGGGAAGGCATGGCGAGATAATAATAAGGCAATGGGTATGAGTTATTTAACGGAAGGTTCAGCCATTAAGAAATATACGATTTTGAGTAACGGAGATATTAGTAGTGCTACTAATTACGGAACGGATTATGAATTGAGTGTAAAAATTATGACCGATGAACGAGGTAGTACCGTAAAAGAATATACTGATAAATCGGGAAATGTTATACAGAAATCAGTGCAGGTAGATGATGCAGGAACGTACCTTAATACTGCCTACGTGTACAATAATTATGGTCAATTAAAATATATTGTGCCACCTAATGCCTTTTATCGCACTTTATTCAACGAAACCAATAATCCCGATGCTAATTTTTTTGAAGAAAATATTTATGGATTTAGGCAAGACGGACGTGGCAGAGTAATAGAAAAACATACGCCTGGGGCGGGGTGGAGCAAAGTAGTTTACAATCGTCTGGACCAAGCCGTAGTTTCGCAAGATTCACAGGAAACCTTAACAAATACTTGGAGTTTCGTAAAATACGATGGACTCGGGAAAATAGTTCAGACAGGGCAATTTGTTTCAAATAACAGTCGTACAACTTTACAAAATGCTTTTGATACTTTCTTAAACGATAAACAATTTGAAGAAAGAAGTACAACCACTGGTAATGTTCAACAATATACTAATCGAAGTTATCCAAGCATTATCAGTAATTTGATTAATGATGCCAGTTTAAAAACTGTCAATTATTATGATGATTATGACTGGCGATACAATGATGCTTACTCAGGCTCAATAGCGGATTACAGTTTTCAATCAAATCCATTTAATGCAACAGCCTATTCAAATTTAGGGAACTATCAAGCACGAGGTTTAACAACTGGTGGACTTTCTAAAATTGAAATTTATGGCGACTTTTTATTTCCTTCAACGAGCTATTACGATGATAAAAATCGAATTATTCAAAGTATAGGGTATCATAATTTGTTGGCTCGAAATCAGTCAGATATGCAATATAACTTTGTGGGTGAAACGCTACAAAGTCGGATGATTTATCGAAAACAAGGAGCAAACGATAATATTCGTACCATAGAACAAACACTTGACCATATCGGCAGACGTAAAGAAATATTTTACAGTCTCAAAGATGGAACAGTTTTTAAAGTACCACGTTTTAAAATGGTAGGTTATTCTTACGATGCCATTGGGCGTTTACAAGCCAAGGGTATTCAACCTACTAATGCGATTGGAAGTTCTCAAACTGGTTTATGGACAAATACCAGCACGTGGCTTTCTGGAACAATTCCAACAATCAACGACCCAGTAGTAATTAATCAAGGTCATATCGTTACAATTCCAGCCAGCACCACCGTAACCGCAGGAAGTTTGTTTGATAAAGGTACGCTTAAATTATTGAATAGTAGCACATTACAGTTAGGAATTCTTCCAGCAAACAGACAATCTGCCGCACTCCAAACCATAAACTATATTTACGATTTGAGGGGTAATGTTCGAGGAGTGAATTTAGATAATGTTGAAAATGTCAGCGTGTCCCAAGACCAGTTATTTAGTTATCGTTTGGACAGACATGAAGACCAAAAATATTTTGATGGTTCAATTTCTAAACAAACTTGGAAAAGTTATGGGCAAGACCAAACCGTAAGAAGCTATCAATATTTTTATGACAGAGCCAATCGTTTAATTAACGCAAATTATAGCGGTGGCAAAGCGGGTGAGAATTTTTCTATCCCCACGGTAGCGTATGACGGAAACGGGAATATTACTTTTATGTCAAGAATGGGTAAAAATGGCACGACTACCGTAAAGATTGATTCTCTTGATTATCAGTACCTTAACGGAGGAAATAAATTAAAAACGGTAACGGATGTCGCTCCCGATGCTCAGAGTGATGGATTTAAAAATGGCAGTAATTCAGGGGATGATTACGACTATTACGCTGATGGAAAGCTCAAAAAAGATTTAAACCGCAATATTTCGTTGATTGAATATAATTTCTTAGATTTAGTCAGTAAAATATCAAGAAGTAACGGAGATTACATCGAATATAAATATACTTCCACAGGCACAAAACGCCAAACAAAGCGAAGTATCGGAGGTGTTGAGAGTTATACCCTTTTTGATGGTGAAATGATTTATACCTACACGGGTAACAATCCTTCGTTAAGTAATTTTATCATTTCTGAAATACAAAACGAAGAAGGACGTTTCGTAAATAATCGCCTTGAATATGGTTATACCGACCATTTAGGTAATTTACGGTTAAGTTACCGTGATAGTTTAGGTACTGCGGTTGTGGTACAAAGCCATGCCTACGATGCTTGGGGTATGGAAATTAAACCGTTACGTTACGGTTTAAAGGGTGCGTTAGCAGATAAATACACTTGGCAAGGTAAAGAAGATTTAAGCGAAGACGGATTAGAAGATTGGTCAAATTTTGGTTGGCGGATTGAAGACAGAACGCTTGGACGTTGGTTTACTCCTGACCCAGCCGACCAATTTCAAAGTATTAGCCCTTTTGCTTATTGTGCCAACAATCCAGTTTCTCACATCGACCCCGACGGTAGAGTTTTACCAGCTTTGGCGGTTGTTGGAATTGCCATGGCAATTAGTGGAGCTACTTATGCAGCTACGGTAGGTTTTTCAAGAGGTGGTTTTGATAATTGGAATTGGAACGAATTTGGGCGTAGTGTTATTGTTGGTGGTGCTTCTTCCATATTTACAATGGGTGTTGGAGAAGCATTTGGTAATGTAGGTACATTGGGTAACGAAGTTACGAGAGCAGTGATGCACGGACATATACAAGGTACACTTTCAGCCGTTCAAGGAGGCAATTATGGCACAAGTTTCTTATCAGGAGCAATTGGCTCTGGTTTTTCTTCGGGTGCATCAGCCCTTAATTTGGGAGACGGAGGAGTAATTTTATCAGGTGGCTTATCAGGTGGAGTAGGTTCATCTTTAAGTGGGGGTAATTTCTTTGAAGGTTTTGGGCAAGGCAGTATTATTGCTTTGGCTAATCATTCGATGCACAAACCAAAACCCAAGTTTAAAACATTATCATCAGGAGGGAAATTTACGAGTAATTTTATTGAAAAAGGATACGATTTTTTGTCAGGAGCAATCAAAGAAACATACGGAGATGCTGTTAGAATTACCTCAACATTAGGCTCTTCATTAGCAAATAATTTTAGTATGATTATAGCAGAAGGTGTACATGAAGGTTCTCCTAACAATAGTGATAATGCTCCATACAGACCCTATGAAGTTGATTTAAAAAGTAATAGCTGGATTCCTGTAAGAGATAGTAACTATATGGGAGGAGTTTCTATTGCAAGAGAAACGAAAATGTACAACTCAACTGTGGGTTTAGGAGTAGATGTAATGACAATGGCTATTCCTGAATATAAATTTATTCCAAATGCTTGGGTAAGATGGGGGGTTAAATGGCAAGCAGAAAGTATTGTAGCAGACCAAGTAAAAGAGGGACTTAAACGATAAACAAAGATAAAAATGAAAATTTCAAATAGAAAAATCATATTACTTTTAGTGGGATTCAATTTATTGTTAGGTATTTTATATCTAACAATAAATGATACTAAATATCAAGGGTATATTCTCAAAATATTTGGAAGCCAAGGAATAGGTATTTTAGGTATTGTAGGAGCATTTACACGTTGGTTGATGGTAAAAAAAGAAAATGAGTCCTTTAAAGATTATTTTATTGGCACTAATTTTCTAATAAATGCCAAATTCGGCGTTATACTAATTGGAATACCTGCATTTATTATTTGGGTGTTTTTTATTAGATAACTATTTGAAATTTAGTTGTTTATAAATTCAAGCTGTTGTTAGTTATATTCTTAAAATACAATTATGAAGACATATTTGTTAGTTTTTCTTGCAGCTACATCCACGGTTAGCTTTTCTCAAAAACCATATATTGTTGAGCTTAAAAATGAATTGATAAAAATACCAAAATGCAATTTTTATATTGATTCTATCATTGATAATAGGCATTATAAAATGGGTATGGGAATGATTAAAAAAGGTCGAAAAGATAGTAGCTACCCAGCTTCTTTTGATAAAGGCTTCACATCATTAAAAACCTATTTGGCAAAGAATATTCCTGTGAATCAAGCCAAATCAATTCCAATAACTATTGTAATAAATCACTTTTGGATTTGGGAAGAAGTTACATCAATGGGTGGCTATGGAAATTTTAGCATGGATATAGATTTTTGCCGAAAAAACTCTTCGGGCGAATTTATGATTTTGTCTAAATTTACAAAGAATATCGAACAAAAAGATGATGATTTGCCTAACTCCCATGAGGAAAGAATTAGAAAATCTTTCACAGAAGCTCTGAATGAGTTTGAAAAAATAAACCTAAACATTGAGGCAAAGGCTATAATACATTTTACTCAAATTAATACAAAAAAGAATATTTTGAACTTTAAAGATTTGTATAAAGGAGCATATATTTCATACGCTGATTTTTATAATAATGTTCCCAATAAGCCTTCAAAGGGTATAATCATAAAAGAAGTTGAAGAAAAGAAGAGTAGATTTTTCTTACAGGATAGTGTAACGAATATAAAAAACTCCTTTTATGCTTTTTGTGATGGGAAGGATATATTTATAAATTCATTTGCCTATGCTCAACCTGAATATAAGCAATTTGCAAAGGTTCTTGAAAGAGGGAGATTTATTTTGATAGACGACATCGTTCCTCACGACTTTAATCCCTCATTAGCTGCCTATTCTTTTGGATTAGCAGGAGTATTAGCATCTTATGCCATTGGTTCAAGCGAAAAAAGAGGTATTTTAATTGATACACAAAAAGGCTTTCACTGTGCGTTTACTTATGATAATCTTTCGATTATTCTCTCAGAATTTCCTGAGTTATTACAAAAATGGAAAGACAGTGCGAGTTATAATTTTAAGACAAAACGTAAATTTATCAATTTGATGAATACTGAAATAGGAAAGTAATAGATTTTATTGGATATTTTCAAAACTTTTACCCATCAAAATAAAATATCAGAATAATACTAAGTAGTAGTCTATCGGAGTAATATATAGGCTAACGTAAAACCAATCAAAAATGAACAAAAATTTACTATTTATTCTCTTTTTTCTTGTCGTTTCAATAGTTAAAACTTATGGGCAAAATCAAGACTCTACCGCAGATTCTATTCAGTATATAGGAAATGGAATTCTTTTCAACGGAATAACTTATAAAAAAACCAATGATATTCGGAATATTCTATTGAAAAGTTCTAATCCAGAGGTCGCAAGTTTAGTAGAATCATACCAATCGAATAAGAGTACAGCATCGGTTTTAGCGTTTGTCGGTGGGTTTGGTATGGGATGGTCTTTGGGCGGTTTAATCGCAAAAAAAGATTTTAATACAGGTCTTTTTGTAGGAGGTGCAGCCGTTGCAATTTTAGGAATTGTTTTAGATGGCAGTGCCAATAGTAAGTTAAAAAGTGCTATTTCAAGCTATAATAGGAATTTACCCAATAAAAAAGTTTCATTTATTCCTATCTTTTATCAAGGTGATAATCAGCAGATGAACTTAGGATTGGCAATTAATTTTTAATAAATTTTAAAACCAGTTGCTAAACCTCCAAAACACCGCCCATGAAAACCTATCAGTGCAATCATAAAACAGATAGATTGTGTCTTAATAAGCGAACCAAAGTATATATTCCAATCAATTACATCATCTTATTGAGAGGACAAGCCAATTATACTATCTTTGTATTATCCGATGGACGAGAAAAAATAGTCCCGCATACGTTGAGATATTTTGAAGCATATTTATCTAATCTTGGTTTTCAAAGAGTTCACCGAGCGAGTATTATTAACACTAAATTTATCCAAGATTATCAGGAACAAAATTCATTTTTAACAATGAATAACGGCATGGTAATACCAATATCACGGAGGCGAAAAGGGGCTTTTATTAAAAGAATAGGATAGAAAAACAAAAAATATTTCTTAATTAAGGTTAAGAACAAAGAAAATAGGTGTAGAACTATTTATTGAGATTGCCCCAATGGATTCTGTTGGGGCAACTTTGTTTTATATTTATGGTAAATTTTACACTCATTTGTATAGATAAAACTTGTCATATTTTGGCATCTTCATCCATACAATAGGGAAATAAGTTAGAGGTAATAGACTCACGGGAAAAAAATAGTGAGTCAATCCTTATCCGTTTTTTAGAGGTTGCTAATTTCACAACAATAGGTAAATTTTACAGTCTTAATTTACAGGAATTGATAATCAAGAATCCTGATTTCATAAAAAATAGTTTTCAATTTATTGAATATTTTTTAATGATTTTATTAAGTTTACTTATCAAGAAAATTTACAAAGGGGTTTATTAGTTGCAGAAAAGTCGGTCAAAACTTGCCCCTATTTTTTTGAAAATCAAAATACTCATTAACATTTCCGTCAAAATGAAAAATAAAATAAAAAGTATTTCTAAACGAGAAGCACTAAAATTATATGATTTCTCGGATTATCCTTTCATGAACTTATCGTTAGTAGATTTACAAGGAGAAAAATGGTTAGCTATACCTCAATTTGACGATTGCTATTTTGTTTCTAATTATGGTCGAGTAAAAGCAATGCCCCGTCTCATAGAGCGAACCATACAAGGGATATATAGATTTTATTATAGCAAAGAACGTATTGTACCCCAGTCTTTGGCAGGTAGATTTAATGAACATATTCAGAAATATAATTTTCAATTACTTCTCAATTTGACTTATGAAGGTCAGATGTATCGTTTTTCTGTTCACCGTATTGTCTATGAATTATTTATTGGAAAGATAGATTTTGCCAGTGATAAACTAAGTATCGTACATAAAGATGCAGATAACCTTAATAATAGCGTAGAGAATTTAGAAGCCAGTGATAGTACAACCCTCTTTTACAAATCGGTAAAAATAAATAGACGACCTCCCAAACCTAATCATACTAAGAAAACGCATAATCAAGTTGGAGTTCTTAAATATGATTTGCAGGGTAATCTACTCCATCATTTTCCGAGTGTAATTGCCGCTGCCAAATCAATGGAGACAAAGGTTTTTGATTTAAAAAAAGTATTGATAAATCAAGAAAGACAATGCAAAGGTTTTGTATTTAGGTATGAAACAGACACTTATAATGGAGAATATGCAGATTTTTCTAAGACTAAAAAGATAAGTCAATATACCGCAGAAGGAATATTAGTAAAAATCTACGATTCAATCATCCAAGCCTATCACGAAACAGGAATCAATGCAAGTACAATTTCAAAGTGTGCTTTGCATAAGAAAAACTTTGCATCTGGTTTCGTTTGGCGATACGATGGCGAAGAATATAAAGGCGAATATGTTAAACGAATAGTGAATATCGCTGTACATCAGTATCATGTAAATGGCGAGTTTATTCAAGAATTTACAAATATTTCATTAGCCTCAAAATCTATAAATATCCATACTGCGTCCATTTCTTCTTGTCTCAGAGGTAAAAGTAAGACGGCTGGCGGCTATGTTTGGCGATATAAAGAACAAACATATCTTGGTGAATATAAAAATCATACTGGCAGTACCCGAGGAAAGCCCATTACTCAATTAGACCAAGACGGTAATATCGTAGCCACTTTTAATAGTATTAGTGCTGCATCGAAAGCAACAAGTGTATCTTTTCAAAATCATGTTCTTAGTAATAATCCGATTACTCTTAAAAATTTTGAATGGCGTATTGCCACCGAACAAGAAACAGCCCAAATGCTCACAACTTTTTCAAAAAAGCAACATAGTAAGTCGATTGGAGTAATTCAATATACCAAAGAAGGAGAAAAAATTGCATCTTTTGGTTCAATACTTGAAGCCTCCGACACCACAGGAGTACCAAGAAAAGTGATTTGCAATTTTATAGAAAATCCTCACCATGTAGGCGGAAAATTTGTGTGGCGGAGAGAAGGAGATATTTACCAAGGAGAATTAAAAGATACTACCCGAAAAAATGAAGCAAAAACAGTTACTCAATATGATTTGGACGGAAATAAGATAAATGTTTATTCAAGTAGTTATGCAGCCATTAAATCTGTAAAAACTTCTCAGTCTTCCATTGGTTTAGCTTTGAATGGGGAGATTAAAAGTGCTTGTGGATTCATTTGGCAATACGGAGATGGACCTGATAAATTAGATATTAAATCATATTACGCAAAATTTGAGTATATAAATCCTCGTAGTAAGTCAGTAAGTTGTTATGATTTAGAAGGCAATAAAGTAGGTTTTTATAAAAGTTTAGGTGAAGCAGCCCGAGAACATGATGTTCCTTACATAAGTGTTTCAAATGTTATAAATGGTAAAGCGAAATCAGCATACAACCTTATCTGGATATTAGGGGAAGGTTTTAAAAAAATTGATATTGAAAAGTATCTATCCAATAGCGAGGTAAGAGCCATATCCGAATCGTAGGAAAATAATAATAAAGTAGAATTCTGCATTTCAAAATATTCACGTTGAAAGTAAATATGAAAAATTCTGTCAATCTTTATATACTTAACGAACGATAAATATATAAGAAAAAGTGTTAATTAAGGGTCTCATAAGACTATCAGATTTCGTTACAAGCTATAATTTTGACTTTTGTTCATGGTAGACTAATAATTTATTTTCACCTTCTAATTGACTGGAACTCTCTTCACATTGAATTGCTCTTCTCAAGAGTTGACGAATAATCTCATTGGCTGGAATATATAACAACTTAAACAATGATATAATTTATTTTATGAAATGATTAAAAATCAGGTAGTTTTACGCTAAAAGAACCCAATATTATCTATTAATTTTGGCGTTAATAACTTAAAATTCCTATATAATCTTCATAGTCAAATGAAATTAAAACTTTTACCACTTCAACTATTTTCGATAGTTCTTTCAATCTTTTTAGTCATTGCTTGTAAAAAGAGTGAAATAGAACCCGTGAAAGCAACTACTGATATTAATTCTCTTATCCGAAGCATTTCAGAACTGCCTTCTTTACCATCAAATGGTAATGTAACACAATCCACAAATAAGCAAACTTATACTTTGTCAAATGCGGAACTTAGTTGTGATGAAACTAAATACCTAATCAATAGAACCAGTGAGGAGTTTATGAATGTCAATTTTGATGGTGATGCTACCATTTCAGAATTATACCCAGGCTCTATTATTAGGCTTAAAGAACTTAGAAATAAAGGAACATTAAATTCTATCGGAAATATTGCCAGAGAAGATTTAACCCTGAGTACAACCCTTTCTAATGCTCCATCTCAAAAAGTAACAAACCCAACGGCAAGTTCTATCAAAGATGCCATTGTTGGAATGGTTGGAAAGTACAAGAATAATGTAAAAGCTCAATATACTTACACGGCTACCGAAGCCCATAACACGGAACAAGGACTTTTGGAATTAGGCTTGAATGTAGGGTATGGACTTTTAAGTACCAATAGTAAATTAAAGATTAGCGAAAAAATAGAAGAGAAATCTATATTTATTTCCTTCATTCAAAAATACCATACTATTTCTACTGACTACCCAACGAATCCAGCAGGATTTTTTAGTTCAAAAGCATCATTAGATGATATAAAATCTTATATTGTTGCGGATAATCCAATGGGCTTTATTAGTCAAGTTACCTATGGAAGAATTGTAATAGCTAAGATTACCTATACTGGTAATGAACAAATTACGCAAGCAGATTTAGCAGCGAAGTTTAGGGCTGGCATTACTACGGTGGGGGTTTCATTAAGTCAAGAGACTAAAAAACTTCTCAGTAATACAAATATTGAAGTTTCAATTTTAGGTGGGAAAGCCGAAGATGCCATCAAAGCGATTAATTCAAACGAAGTTGAGAAAACCCTTCAAAATATTCACACTTTCATACAATCTAATGCCAATGATGCTTCTTATGGAATCCCTATTTCTTATACTGTAAGATATTTGGCAAATAATAATTTATTTTATTCGGGAGGTAGTGCAACCTTTACCCAAAAAAAATGTGAAAATATCACCAAAAAAGCGACAATAAAGTCTATTACTTTTTGGAGTCTTCCAGCAAAAGATAAGTCAGGGAGCGATTGGGATCTATTTGATTATCCTGACGTTTTTTATAGATTTTCAACCCCCAAAGGAGTAGAGTTAGGCACTGGTATAAGCCGAAGAATTAATAATGTTACTCCCAAAATGCTTACGAATGGACAAATATCTTGGAAAAACGTAAATTACCTCGTTGATAATATTTATGAAGAATTTGATATTGATGCTTTTGATTATGATGATTTAGCCCAAAATGAATTTATGGGTTTTGCCCGATTTAATATGAGTGAATATGCAAAAGTTACAACAAATAATCCCGTTGCTTTTCCTACAAAAATTCGGAAAACTTATACTGATAAAGATACGGGTTATGTCGTTGATATTGAGTTAGAAATAGAGTGGAAATAGTATAATTACGAAATTAAAATATCTAACTTTTATGTGGGCAGACAATGAGACCTCGGAAGATTTATTAGGATTTAAAGTTCATGCAGAATTATTAATTGATGTAATTAATGATGAAACGATTTTGCCAGTTACAATAGGTGTATTTGGTGATTGGGGCAGTGGAAAATCCAGCATTCTTCAAATTATAAAACAAAAATTTGAAGAAAAAGAAGAAGGCAGCGATGATTTTAAAGATAAAGAAACACTTTGTATCTATTTTAATGGATGGACTTTTGAAGGTTATGACGATGCTAAAGCGGCACTGTTAAATGCTATTTTAAAAGAATTAGAGGATAGTAAAAAATTAAGCTCCGAAACTATAAAGAAAGATGTAAAGGAAAAAGCCAAAAAACTATGGAAATCTATTGACTGGATGCGTGGAGCGGGAATGGTTCTGAAAAACATAGCATTACCTGCTGTATCTGCTTATTTTACGGGCGGTTTGAGCATATTACCTTTTGCTTTACAAAAATTGTCAGAATTTGAAATCAACACTCCTGAAAAACTTGTTGCAAAACTAATTTCGGAAGATAATCAAGAGTTTTTTAAATCTCTTCAAAAAGGAGAGAAAGAAGAGGATAAGACGAATGCGGTAGCTGATTTTAGAGCTGACTTTGAAGAGCTTTTGAATGCCACTAAATTCAAAAAACTTGTTGTTATAATTGATGATTTAGATAGATGTACTCCTGATAGAATTATTGAAAACCTGGAAGCTGTAAAGTTATTTTTAAATGTCCCTAAAACAGCTTTTATCATAGGAGCTGACCCAAGAATTGTAAGACACGCAATAGAAATAAAATATAAGACGGATAAAATCGCTTATTCTGACGATGAAAAAAGTAGAAATGAAAGAATTGTAAGTGACTATCTTGAAAAGCTTATACAAATACCATATAACTTACCTAAATTATCTGATTATGAAGTGGAAACTTACTTAACTCTTCTTTTCTGTAAGAAGGAATTAAAGGATAAGTTTCCTGACATATTGAATTTATATCAAGCACACATTACTAATGATAGACATAGTGTTTTTGGTTTTGGTAATATTCAAACGATTCTTACAGCTGACGAAAAAGACAAAATAGGTAAAAGTATTTCTTTATTAGCTTCTTCATCAAAAATAATTACGGATGGTTTAAAAGGAAATCCAAGACAAATAAAAAGATTTTTGAATACATATACCCTAAGAAAAAAATTAATTGATATAGCAAAATTTACAGATTTAAAAATGGACATTTTGGCTAAAATAATGGTTTTAGAATATTCTAATATTGACTTATTTAGGGAACTTTACAATTGGCAATCCAAAGCAGTTAATAAGGGAGAACCAAGCGAAATCAAGGAACTTGAATTATTAGCCAATAGCTCAAAAAAAGAAGACATAACTAAGAAATTTTCTATTAATTGGTCCAAGGACGAAATAATAAATTGGTTAAATTCTGAACCAAAATTAACAGGCATTGACCTAAGAGATTACTATTGGGTATCAAGGGACCAATTATCGGATAGCATTTCCGCATCTTCGATGATTCCAAAGGAGATTAGAGATTTAAGAAATAATATTTTGGATTATAGTTCTGATAAAGAATTATCTAATACAATAAAAAATAAGGTTCTTCAATTACAAGAATCTGATTTGAAAACATTATTAGGTTTATTTGAAAAAGAACTTGTTAAAAATCCAGTCGAAGATAGATTACATCAAATATTTATTCAATTTATGGCTGAGAATTTACCTTTTTCAGTTGAAACATATTTGAAAATTATAAAACAAATTGATGTCAATACTATTCCGAATCATCTAAGTAATAATTTCAAAATAGCATTAAAAAATAATGGTGCAATACAAAGTGTAATAGATGAATTAAAGAAAAATGATAAATCAAAAATTGGAAAATCTTTAAAAGCTATATAAACATTATGGGAACTACACAAAGAATTGGTAATGGAGTAAAGAAAGACCCTAATTGGGGTAACTTAACAACCTCAGTTACAAGTGCTGCAAAAGCAATTGAAGGTTTAAATAAACTTGACTCTGAAGAAAAAAATAGCCCACAGAAGGATAATCCAATCTCAAAAGAAGATGCACTTAGGCACGTAAAACAAATTAATAAATTAGATTCCCGTAAAAATGCTCATATTAAAACAAGCATTGAAAGGCTTGTGAAAATCGGTGGTGGGAGTAAAAACATTAGCTCAGGGAAATCTAATAAAATAGGACGAGCGGGACTAAAAGCGTCATCTAAATTAGTATCTTTCTTCATTAACGTTGGAAATGAAGGGTTACAAGAGGCTTTAAATAAAATTGGTTTTGGGTCATTAGAAGGAAAGAGTACGGAAGATATTATAGATTTCCTTAATGATTTTTGCTGTGATTCTGATACAGGTATGGATGAAGCCGCAGCTAAATCCGCTTTGTGTGAGGTTACAAAAAGTTTATCCGAAGAAGTAAAAGGAAATGTTGATAGTTTAGAAGAATTAATGAAGACTTTTGTTGATACTGATTCATTATCAAACTTACTATGCACTTTTTTTGGCAAGTATATTTACGAATATTTGTGGGAACGTTTAGAAGAAAGGTTACGTCAAATAAGGGGTGGACAGGTTTCAAAGGCTACTTTTGATTCAATAAAAAAAGAAATTCAAGGTAGAGTTACGCTATTAAATTCAAACCGACCTATTTCTAAGATAAATTGGTCTGGCAATGAAGGGAAATCAGAGATTGAACATATTTTTGAAACTATACTTAAAATTGAAGGAGAATAATGGAAACAACACTCAAAGTAAATACACCTTACTTCAACGGAAATGATGGAATTAAGGTAAAAATTGAGAATACTGAAAATAATGCCTACTCTGAAATTAAAATTAAGTTTTCAGAACTATCTCAATTTGCTACTACATCTTCAAGAGTAGCCTTAGATTTTTTCTTTATTTCAAGTTTTGTGTATGGAATAGATAGATTTGTGGAAAGACATAGTTATTCAACTGATGGCTGGTCAAGAGAGTTAAATGTTTGTTTCCCTGTTTATGATGTTTCAGCGTGGGAGAATGCCAAAAATGAACTTGAAAAAACACTTTCGTTTCTTACTGGCGATTATTGGAGTGTTAGTTTTACTGAAAATACACTAATAATACCAACTACCCCACTATCGGCAATTTATATTCAAAAGAGCTATGAACAAATAAATCTATTTTCAGGAGGATTAGACTCTTTAATTGGAGCAATTGATTTTCTGGCTGATGCTGAAAATTCACATAAGAACATACTTCTTGTTTCTCATTCCGATTATCAAATGAAAAGTAAACTTGAACAAGATGCATTATTTGATAAACTTTTGAATGAATATAATGAAAGAATCGTAAAAGTTGGAGTAGCTGAAATTTCCTTAGATTCCACTTCTTTTAAGGAAAGGGAAAAGACATTTAGAAGTCGCTCTTTATTATTTTTAGGAATTGCAGTTTTAGTCGCAGACAGCCTTAAACTACCAATCATTGTACCTGAAAACGGGTCAGTATCTCTTAATTACCCGTTAAGTTCATCAAGGCGAGGTTCTTGTAGTACCAGAACGACACATCCTACTTTTATTTTATATGTAAAATCATTGTTATTTAAGCTTTCTTTGGTAAACAGAATTGATAACCCTTATGAATTTAAAACTAAGGGAGAAATGGTGAAATGCTGTAAAAATTTAGAACTCTTGAAGTCAATTGTAAGTATTTCAAATTCGTGTGGAAAGAGAGGACATTCTGCGAATAGAACAAATCCCAATACTACTCATTGTGGTGTTTGTATGCCTTGTACTTATCGCAAAGCATCATTATTAAGTATTGATGATAAAACGCAATACGGTGATGATTTAAATAAACCTTACGGTAGTAAAATTAAATCTACTCCATTCTTTTTATCAATACAAGGGCAAGACCTGAATGCTTGTTTTGACTTTTTAGGCACAAAATTATCAAAACAAGATATTCGACAAGAGTTAATAATTAACGGTGTAAGAGATTATTCTAAATTAGATAAATACATTGATTTGGTAATTAGAACCAGAGAAGAGTTAACAGAATTGGTAAATAAAACGTGTACGGATTCAGAAAGGAGGAGAAAAGCAGGATTATGATAATAGATACTCATTGTCATATTGACTTGTATGACAACCCAATTCAAATTGCTAATGAATGTGAAAATGATGGTATTATAACTATCGGAATGACAAATTTGCCAAGTCATTTTGAGATGGGATATAAACATTTACTTTCTTTTAAAAAAGTTAGGTTAGCTCTGGGAATGCACCCTCTGTATGCTGAATCCCATAAAAAAGAATTAAATACATTTGTAAAAAACTTGCCAAAGACATCCTATGTTGGAGAAATAGGGTTAGATTTTTCAAGAGAGGGTTTCAGAACAAAGGATATTCAATTAGAAACCTTCAAATTCATTCTAAGTCATATACAACAAGAAAAAAAGATACTCAGTATTCATTCTCGACAAGCTGAAAAAGAAATACTAACTTATTTATTAGAATATAATATACCCAATGCCATCTTTCATTGGTACTCTGGTCCAATTACACTCGTAAAAAAAATCATAGAAGCAGGGTATTATTTTTCTATAAACCCTGCCATGATAAAATCAAAATCGGGGAAAGATATAATTAACAAAATTCCGATAAAAAAAATATTGACTGAGAGTGATGGACCTTTTATTTCAATTAAGAATAGACCTATTCACCCTTCTGATATTAAAGAAGTCATCAATTATCTATCAGCTCTTCATAGCTTGGATAAAAGTCAAATAGAAACACAGATTGAGCATAATTTTAAATCATTACTGAATAGCATCAAGTAATGTTAAGATAATCATAGAAACAAAATGTTAGAAAATAGAATTGTAAAAAATTAAAATATGCTAACTTCCTTTTAGAAGTTCTCATTACATTAGTGCGAAAATTTACGGTTTTCAACTATTTAATTAGTTATAGTTCATCTCCTTCCCCTTTCTTATAAATTTGAAAAGCCACATTCCTTTCCTCCAAAATCTTATAAACCGTAGTAGTTGAAGGAATCGAAAAGGCTTTCATAATATCTCTGATACTTCTTTTGTCTTTGTAGGCACTCTCGACCATTTCTGCAATTTCCTGATAGCGTTGCGAGAGTCCTTTGGGTCTTCCACCCATCCGCCCCCTGGCACGTGCCGCTTCCTGACCAGCTTTTGTTCTGCGAATTAACCTTTTGCGTTCATGCTCCGCCAACAAAGCAAATAATTTAAAAACGAACTCCCCCGTTTCCGTGGTGGTATCAATCAAAGATTGCGAAAGACTCTTAAATAAAATTCCTTTTTGGTTTAGTTCATCGACCAGCATAATCAGTTCGAGAGTAGTTCTCCCCAATCGGTCAATATCCCAAACTACCAATTCATCGCCAGCCCTTAGAATCTCTTTCACTTTTTCAAACTCAGGTCTTGACTTAGAAATCCCCGAAACCTTTTCGTGAAAGATTTTATCACAACCATATTTTTTAAGAGCATCCATTTGGAGAGCTTCGTTTTGCTCCTCTTTGGAAACTCGTACATATCCTATTCTCATAAACCCTAATATTTTATAATACTTGTCATAAATATAGTAAAATATAATTTGATTTAAAATACAAGAATATGTAATTACTCAATTGGGTTTACTCCATATTTTACAGGAAAAATGAATGACATTCGAGATTTTATAAAACTGACCATTTTTCTGTAACACTTTCTACGGATTCTCAAATCTATTTCAAAAAATTGAACAGAATCATCTTGATAAATGTCAAGATTTTAGTTGGCATTGATTTGGCAGCTTTCACCGTGTAGAGTCAAAAGACCATCTTTACTCAGGCTTGCCCACGAGCTTGCCAAGACCATCTTTTGACAAAATGGCATCGTGTCCAACGGCTGAATCTTGGCTCATACCCGCCCTACGGTTGCCTTATGAACACCATGCCCAAAAACCCTTGTCGAACCCTAATTTTTGGGAATAATTTTTTTGGGGGAATCGCTAAAATAAAGAACCGTTATGCTTAAATAATTAGTGGTAAACCAATCGGTAAACCAGTCGGTAAACCGATACAGAGGTTTACCGCTAAGTGCTTGATAATCAGTGGTACACCGTATGGTAAACCAACAGGTAAACCAATTGGTTTACCAACGCATTCTGGTAAATATTCTCCCCTAATTTCCCCTCCTATTTTCATCCCAAGCAAATCTTTTTTAATTTGCGTAATAGGGAAAAATATTTCCCAAGTTTTTAAAATCAAAGCATGAAAATAAACGCTATCAAGCCCGATAAATTTCTTAGACCTACCCACCGCAAGCAGGAAATTGCTTCTGATTTATTGACGAATTTTAAACAAAAACTTGATACCTTTTTAGCTAATATCCACGAACCCAGCCGTGAAGGGAAACAAGAAACCGACCTCCGAGATTTCTTGAATGATGCTTTGTATCGTGGTAAATTCTACATCAATAAAAAGGAAACGATTGATTGGGCGATTCATAACGGAATGGATGCTAAAAGTAAAGTAGCGGTACTGATTGAGGTAAAAAAGACGGCTGAGAAAACCGATATGTTCAGCCAAGAAAAGCCCAATGTGAAAGCCCTACATGAATTGGTTTTATACTATCTCCGTGAACGAATTGAACACAATAACCACGAAATCCGCTATTTGATTGCCACCAATTGCCACGAGTGGTACATTTTCAATGAGTTGTGGTTTAACGAAAATATCTTTACGACTAAATTCAAAAAGACTTATCAAGATTGGAAATTATCGGGACACGGCACGGATGATTTTTATAAACTTCACGCTAAATCTTACCTTGAAACCCTTGAAAAACCCATTGAGTTTTGTCAAGTGGATATTCGAGATTATGTAAAATCAAGCGACAAAAAACTCTCAGAATTATACAAAATCCTTTCGCCCGAGCATTTGTTGAAACAAGATATTGCCAACGATGCCAACAAACTCAATAAGCCGTTTTACAACGAATTACTCTATCTAATTGGCATTGAAGAACGTAAGGATGACAAGTCTAACAAGAAAATCATTGAGCGTTTATTACCCGCCCATCGCAAGGAAGGTTCTTTGCTTGAAAATACGATTGAACAACTTGATACCAAAAACGCCCTTTCCAAAGTGCAGAACTTGGAAAGCTATGGCGACACCGAAGAAGAACAGCAATATAGTGTCGCCCTCGAATTGTGCATTACGTGGCTCAATCGTCTGTTATTCCTTAAATTATTGGAGGGACAACTCATAAAATACCATCACGGAGACCGCAAATATCGTTTTCTAACGAGCGATAGAATCAATGATTTTGATGAATTGGGCGAATTATTCTTTGGGGTTTTAGCAAAACGTACCGAAGAACGCAAGCCCTCCGTTCAGCAAAAATTTGGAGATATTCCGTATTTGAACAGTTCCCTTTTTGAAGAAACTACCTTAGAAAATAGTGTTTTGAGCGTTGAAATCCTCAAAGACCGCTTGGAATTACCGCTTTTTGGCAATACTGTTTTGAAAGATACCCAAGGCAAAGCCCGAAAAGGGGAAGTGAAAACGCTGAAATACTTGCTTGATTTCTTGGATTCCTACGATTTTGGTTCAAAAGATGAAAAGGAAGTTGCCGCCGCCCAACATACCGAAGCCGTCAATCACGATAGAACGATTAATGCAGCCGTCTTGGGATTAATTTTTGAAAAATTGAACGGCTACAAAGATGGTAGTTTCTTTACCCCTTCGTTTATCACGATGTATATGTGCCGTGAAACGCTCAGAAGGGCGGTGGTGCAAAAATTCAACGAAGCCCAGCGTATTGATTGTCAAGATTTTGCGGAACTAAAAGACCATTTGGACGATGATTATAAGAAGTCCGAAAAACGGAAAGCCTATAACGATTTACTCAATTCCATCCGCATTTGCGACCCAGCCGTAGGTTCGGGACACTTTTTGGTTTCGGCTCTCAATGAAATGATTGCCATTAAAGCGGAACTCAAAATCTTGCAGCACCCCAACGGTACGAGGTTGAAAGGCTACGAAATATCGGTAGAAAATGATGAACTAATCGTTTGGGAAGAAGATACCCAAAAGGATTTTCAGTACAAAATCGGACAGGCGGGTAAACCCTTTCAAGAGTTACAGATGGTTCAAGAAACCCTTTTTCACGAAAAGAGGACCATCATTGAAAACTGTTTGTTTGGCGTGGACATTAACCCCAAATCGGTTTCTATTTGCCAGCTTCGTTTGTGGATTGAACTCTTGAAAAATGCCTTCTACACGCCCGAAAGCAACTATTTATACCTTGAAACCTTGCCAAATATTGACATCAACATCAAAACGGGCAATAGTTTAGTGAGTCGTTTTGGCTTAGATGCCGATTTGAGTAAAGTGTTACGGAGCATTAAATACACCGTAAACCAGTACCGTGGTTTTGTGAATGACTACAAAAATGCGGAAAACAAAGAGCAGAAGAGAGGACTCCAAAAAATCATTGACAACATCAAAAGTAATTTCAGAACCGAGATTGCCAAGTATTCAAATCCCAAAATTGTCCAGCTTCAAAAACTCAAAGAAGAGCTTTATGTACGCTTTGAGGGCAACGCCCTTTTTGGTACGCAACTCAACGCCAAACAGAAAACGGAAAGAGATATTTTATCCAAAAAAATAGAAACCATCAGTAGTGAAATCAAGGATAGTATTGATTCTCCCATTTTCAGAAATGCTTTTGAGTGGCGTTTTGAGTTTCCCGAAGTGTTGGATGATGCGGGTAATTTTATGGGTTTTGATGTAGTGGTGGGTAATCCTCCGTATTTAACGGGAGGCTCTGTTAAAGATACCATGAAGTATTTTAAAGACGCTTACAAAACGGCTCAGTATCAAGTTGATTTGTACCTTTTATTCATGGAAAAGGCTACTACTTTACTTCAAAAAGAGGGGTGTATTAGTTTGATTACGCCAAATTCATGGCTCAAAAATTTGATGATGTCAGATTGTAGAAATTTCATTTTGAGTAATTATAATCTTGTTTCTATTAATCCTAACATCTCAAATGCCTTTGAAGAAGCATCGGTGGACACTTTAATTTATGTGGCAAGAAAAAAGCCACAAATGGAATCTTTACATGATAATGAGATTTTAATTTGGACTTTTGAAAAAGGAGTAATTGAGCCTAAAAATGTTATTCAACAAAGTCGTTTTTCAGCAAATGAAAAATTTGTTTTCGATGTGGAAGTTGATGATTCAAAGCATATTATTTTAAAGAAAATTCGTAAGGAAAGCAAAATTCTTTCTGATATTACAGAAATTTCATTCGGGTTTAGAGCCTATGATGCTTACACAGGACAATCAAAAGAAATTATTGAAAGTAAAGCATATCATTCTGATTTTCAATTAGATAAAAGTTTTTATCCATTCATTCACAGTAAAGATATTCAAAGATATGACTATGATTTTAGTGGAAAACGCTTCATAAAATACGGCAATTGGCTTGCAGCACCGAGAGATGAAAGGTTTTACAAAGGTGATAGAATCGTATTCAGAGAAATTTTGGGAGTCTATAATTTTGTTTGTACCGTCGTGAGCGAAGATATAAAAATTGACCGTAGCCTTTATATTGCTATTCCGAAGGCGGATACAACTGCCAATGTTAAATTTATTCAAGCCCTTCTGGGGTCTAAACTTTTAGCCTGGTCTTTTCGCTTAGAGAAAAATGAATTTGATGCACTTTTCCCCAAAATTCGCTTGGAAGAATTTAAACAATTACCGATTAAATTGACAGAAAATCAAGCCCCATTTATTGAAAAAGTAAACCAAATTTTAATCCTAAAAAAAGAAGACCCAAAAGCCGACACCAGCGAATTAGAAGCCGAGATTGACCACATGGTTTATGATTTGTACGAATTAACGGAGGAAGAGATTTTGATTGTGGAAGGGAAATCTTAACACAATAAATTACGGTGAAAATAATCGTAACCACTTGTAACCGTTCAGTTTACGGATTTTTTTGTAAATTTGAAGTATGAACGAAAGTCAAACCATGAAAGCCAAATACATTAATCCTTTTACCGATTTCGGATTTAAAAAAATCTTTGGAGAAGAAGCCAGTAAGCCGCTTTTAATGGATTTTTTGAACGCTTTATTACCAAATGAATCACAGATAAAAGACCTATCTTTCAAAAATACCGAGCATTTGGGGCAAACCGCAGTCGATAGAAAATCGTTGTTTGATATTTATTGTGAATCATTTACTGGTGAAAAATTTATTGTGGAGCTTCAAAAAGCTAAACAAAATTATTTTAAAGACCGCACCGTTTATTACTCTACCTTCCCCATTCGAGAGCAAGCGGAAAAAGGCGAATGGAATTATAAACTCAAAGCCGTTTTCTGTATTGGCATCCTTGATTTTACGTTTGATGATTACGAGCATGAACCCGAGCGAAACGAAGTAGTGCATACGATAAAGCTCAAAAACCAACACGGCAAAACCTTTTATGAAAAATTGACCTACGTTTACATAGAAATGCCGAATTTCAAGAAATCCGAAACAGCATTAGTAACAAGATTAGATAAATGGTTGTACTTCATCAAAAACTTGGAAGACTGCCAGTCGATACCAAGTATATTCAAAGATGAAGTAATTTTCGAGCAAGCCTTTGAAAAAGCGGAATTGGCTAAATTGGATAGTATTCAGTCGGAATCTTATGAGAGCAGTTTAAAAGAATATCGAGATATAAAAGGGTACATCGACACCGCTTTTGATGAAGGAAAGTCAGAAGGGAAATTGGAGGAAAAACTTGAAATAGCCAAATCCTTAAAATTGGCAGGAGTTGCAACGTCCATTATTAGTCAGAGTACAGGTCTATCCAAAGAAGAGATTGACAAATTGTAAAGTTTATAGGTAGTAGTGTTGTCAGAAGAATTTGTCGAAAATTTACAGTTTAGAACCGCAATAGCAATCCTAATTGTTTAGTTTGAAAAGTGAATTTTTCGCCCAAATGTTATTTGTATCTTTGTTTATTTTTGTAACAGATTGGTATGAAGTTGTAACAGATTCGCTTGAAGTTGTAACAGATTGGTTTGAAGTTGTTACGATTTTGGTTCAAGGCGTTACGATTTTGGTTCAAAACGTTACGGATTTGGTTCAAGGCGTTACGAATTGGTTTGAAGTTGTTACGGATTTGGTTCAAGGCGTTACGAGTTTGGTTTAAGGCGTTACGAATTGGTTTGAAGTTGTTACGGATTTGGTTCAAGGCGTTACGAGTTTGGTTTAAGGCGTTACGAGTTTGGTTCATGGCGTTACGAATTACATATCGAAATACTGATTGCTCCCTTTAAAACGAAATTAGTTTCTAAATTTACAAAAAAATATAAGTGTCTATAAATCAACGAATTAATAACCATACAGCTTGTCAATTCGCCCTGGCATATTCAAAAAAAATGGAAACAGAAACCTTAACATACGGCAAAAAGATTGAAGAATTAAAAGCCATGATTTCAAAAATTTATGATGATGCGGAGTGGCTCAGAGACTCTGCCACCGAAGAAGAGAAAAAGCATTGGAATGATTTGAGAGGTATTTTTTATGATGCCGATAAGCCATTGAGAAGCCTTTTGCGTGGCATGAGTGAAAACCGATTCAATACCGAACTTTGAAGAAAAGGCTAAAACCCCTCTTTTCCCCTTTTGTTAATTAAAAAATGGTTTTGAGAGATTGAGATTTTTAAGAGCTACTATTTTACAAAAAATAGCTTTATAAGCCAACAGATAGAGATTTTAGGCGATTTATCAAGAAAATGAAAGCCCTGAGAATCGTTTATTTAAAAATGGTGTGAATGACAGACAAGATTAAAACATTTACAAATGTTAATTAAGGGCAAGCACTATAAAAAATTGAGTATAAAAATGGATTTACTGACAAAATGACATAAATACGAAACTTAATCCGAAGTGTTCCACGAATTCCCCTTAATTAAAGAATTTAGAATCACGCAAATAGGTATATAAAACATATAGCTATATAAATATAGCGGCACAAAACAATGATTTGCACCACGAAAACAATGTAAAGCATTGATACACAGATAATTACAGGAATTATTTTTAAAAAGTCAATTAATTTTTTCCTTCATAAGTATTTGATAACCAAAGAATTAGTATTGTTAGGCGGAAAGTTTGCCTCAGATTTAAGTGGACAACATACCGTATTTCTGAAAACGTTGAGAATCGTTTATTTGAAATATAGTCAAGGCGAGAATATTTTACGGAAGTCGTGGTGAAAGTCGTACTTTTATTTAGTGGTAGGTAGGTTTACAAGTCCCTCATTGGGCTTAAAGTAAGATAGGACTATATAATTATCTGAAATACAGTAACTTACGAAATTTAAATTTTAACGAAATGAGCTTGTTTTGATGTAAATAAATTCAATCCAATAAAATAAGTATCAAAAAAGTACATGGAATTGACACAAAGTAATTTTCGAGATTGGACATTAGAGCGAATAGATGAGGTTTTTGGCTTAAAGCAAGTCTTTCAAACCACGCTATTGGATGAACTATTGTCATACTCCATAAAAATCAGTGATTATGAGGAGCAATATATCAAAAGTCTTCAAGCCCATTTTCTTTTAGGAGGCGATGATTGGAACGAGGTAGAATTAGAAAACAAGTTTATTAGCCCCTTGATAGTGTTTTCATCGAAGCCATCGGAGCGATACTCTTATTTTTTAGAGCGAGATTTATCCGTAGAAGTAGATAACTATATCCTTTCGGGTCGAGTAGATGGGATGATAGCATCAGGATTTAGAAGTCCCAAGAAACCCTATTTTTGTCTGAATGAGTACAAAAAAGGAACAGACCCCAATGGCGACCCCCGAGGACAAGCCCTGATTTCTATGTTAGTTGCTCAAAAACTGAATGATAGTAAATTTCCGATTTATGGTTGTTACGTGATAGGTCGCAACTGGTATTTTATGATATTGAGTGGTAAAAGCTACGCCATTAGCAACGATTTTTCTTGCGTAAATGACGAAGTTTTCGATATTTTTAAGATTTTAAAAAGTCTAAATGTTCAAATTGAGAAGCTACTTTCGTAGCTTTTTTGTTTTTAGAGTGTTTGTTTTGTAAGGTACATTATAATCTAATTTTTACAAAATTAGATTTCTAATACTCTTCTTTGTATTGGCTCATAGTCTTTACTCTCATAATATTTTTGTAAAATTGCTTCTGCAATTTCATTCATGGAATATCCTGAGTGGAAAGACTGTCTTTCCAACTTGTCTTTTATATCTCCCCTCACACGCAAATTTAAAGGCTCTTTTACTCCTTCTTTACGATATGTAAAGCTCTTTTCCGATGTTATTTTCCCTTTTTCAGATACTTGTGGTAACTTTCCAAGACTATCTAATATTTCATCTTTTTTCATAATTTCCCTAATATTTCATTTGTGATGTTATGATAATCTGTGGCAGCGTTTGAAGTTGGAGAATATTTAAAGATACTCATTTTCTTTAATTGTGATTTGTCTAAGTTCCCATCAACTCTTATATAGTTCATAAATACGTTTACTCCTAAACTTTCTTTGATTGAACTAATGATTGTTTTTTTCATAGTATCTCTCATTCTTTCGTGATACTTAATTATCATTATTCCCAACAATTTTATCCCAGCCCCAAATTCGTTTAATTCATTCATTTTATTGATTAGCTCCCCAATTCCTAAATAGCTGAATGTTCCTGCCTCGATTGGAGCTATATAATAATCAGATGCAAAGACTGCATTTATTGTTAATAATCCCAAATTTGGAGGGCAATCAATAATTACATAGTCATATTGCTCCTTTATACTATTCAATCTAATTTTTAGCATATCCTCTCTTCGGGTTTTTGAAGCAATTTTTTCTTCCGATTCTATTAAAAATTTTGACGAAGGAATTAAATCCATTTCATCCCCTTTTATCACAACGTCCTTGAATTCAGCTTCTTTCAAGATAAAATTCCCAACGTGATTTTCTTGGCTTGAGGTAAGCCCAAAGCAACTACTCAAATTTGCCTGAGTATCTAAATCAATTAATAATACTTTTTTGCCGAGCATGGACAAAGCCCCTCCTATGTTTAAAGTAGTAGTTGTTTTTCCAACACCTCCTTTATTATTTGTTATTGCAATTACTATTGACATACTTAGTTTATTAAATAATTGAATACAAAAATACATTAATTATATGAATATACAATATAATGTATTTTTGTATTTGACAAAATATTATATTTATTAAATATATGAATACATAAATACACAAAATTATTTGATTTTTGTAACTTTTGGAGATACCAAGCCCAAACAAGCAGCCATATAACTTGTCTTATTCTTTACAATTTCGACTAATCCAGTCTCAATAAGAGCATTTACGGAAACAAATTTTTCTCGTAGTTCTTGACTATTGATTATATATTCAATTTTGTCCTTTTTAAAGGTGTATTTTTCTTCAAGGATAGCACGTACCCCATTATATTGAGTGAGGGCAGTAGCACCCCTGTAATTGGCTAATTCTTGACTAACATCGTCCGTTGCAAGCTCTTTCCAAGTAATGAGATTAAATCTAAGTGTATCAATATTCCTTTGCTTACCATTTGTAGAATATTCAAAAGTAATACCAGCTTTTTCAAAAAGCTCTTTTTGGGAAACATCTAATACGTTTACTCTGAAATCTTTATAGTTTTTGTAAGTCGTGGCATTAATTGATTCCTTTAACTCTTCAATATTTAAATCAAACTCAAAAACTTTTCTACCATGATAAAGTCTTAAAATTTCAAAAATTCTTTGAGAGTATTTTGAACTAAGAGAAAGCATAATTTCAAGATTATATCTTGTGTATTCTTTCCCTAACTTTATAAACTGTGGTACTATGTCAGAGAACATTGTAATTTCTATGTTTCCGCAGTTGTCTAAATTATATTTAATTCGAGGAAAAGGAAGAATAGCATCAAATTCATTTTTCTCATTTTTTATAAAAATTTTCTTGTCCATGATGGTCTCACAGACTTTTTTTAAGTCTTTATAACCAATAGACTTACTCACTTCAATTATTGGAAGGACAAACAATAAGTTTTGACCTTCATAATAAATATCCTGATGATTAATTTGATTAACGATGTAAGAAAACAAACGCTTTTCCTGAGCAGAAAAGGTTTGTTTAGAGTGTGTTATTACATTGGGCTGATAGTTATTTGACCGTTTCGTGAAAGGTACGATTTTGTCATTAGGTTGTTCAGTTTTCATTTTGTAAGAATTGGGCTAATAAGCTACAAAAATAAAAGGAGTTTTTTATACTTTACTCCTTTTGTAGAAATATTTGTGGGTAATACCTCCTTTAACATCAAATACTATTTTTGGACAACCGTATTAATATGGATATTTCACCTCTTTTTTTAATTAATTTAAGTTGTAACGTTCATAAGATTGTAAAAGCGAGTACAAAGAGTAGTATTTTTAATAAAAAACCCTCTGTAGAAGTCGCATGAATATGCCTTGGTAATAAATCTGTTATCATAGAAAACGAATTTTCAATTTGTTTTCTAATATGACTTTTAAGAAATGCTTGAAACGGGAGATCTTTTCGCTTAGAATTACTTTTTCGATGAGGTTTGAGATAAATTTGTTCACATTCATAGAGCAAATCCTCTTCATTGTAGTCATTGTAAGCCTTATCACCATATAAATTACTGCCTTCTTCCAAGTTGATTTGCGTACATTGAAAGGCAGTTACATCGCCTGTTTCACCACAAAAAACGTCAAATTGTACAGGTATTCCATCTTCGGTAGTAATAATTTGTATTTTGAAACCATAGAACCATTCCTTCTTACTATTGTTGAAACCCCGATAGTTTTCACCAGTAAGTAAACGACAATTTTTGATTCGGATATTGCGACATACAGCAACAGGAAATGTGTCAATAATATAATTTTTGGATATGTTTAGAGATTTTATAGTATGACTTAAATGCTTGAAAATCAATTCAATAATGGGTTTTAGGCGGTGTAATCTCATAGAAAAAACGCCTTTGTCTAAACGATAAAATCCTTCGTATGAAGCTAAAAAATCTAACGCTGTGTGATAGTTACCTTTGAATTTTTTAGCGGCAATTAACGCTGTGGTAATTACCTGAGCATCTGTGAATTTGCGTTGTTTATCTGTTTTTGTATTGATTCCTTGTAAGAAATCATCTACAAAACAGTAAATGATTAAAACATTGTCTGAGAATGTGTCGGATAGCATATAATTTGTTGTTTGGAAACTCAAAATTAATGCAGGATGACCATTCTCAGATTTTAAATAGGTTACAACTTAAATTAATTAACAATACCCTCTCAATTCCATATTATAAAATAAAGTTTTGAAGAGTAGTCGTAAAACATTGATAATAAGCACTCTATAATGTCTATTAAGGCTAAAACACAATAAATAAACGTATCTTAATTGAAATAATTATGTGTGTTTTATTAGAGAGACTTTGGAAGTAATTACAATTATATTTTATGGTACTCAAATTATAATAATTGAATGAAAAATCGACTCACTAAGAGTAAGTACAGTGGGGAAAAACTCCTATAAGAGTGGGGAAAAACTCCTATAACGTGCAATCACAGTGGGAAAAAACTCCTATAAGAGTGGGAAAAAACTCCTATAACGTGCTGTAACTATTTGATTACCAAGTAGTTACAGCATCCCTAAATCAATCAAATATTTTGAATTAAATACTTTAAATATCAATGAAAATTACTAAAAATAATAGTGTTTAAGTCATATTGTGCTAATACATCTCCCTGAGATGAAATTTTCATCTTAATTTCATTTTTAAAGTAATTTGATGATTTAAAATATACAGCCGAGTGGGTAAAAACTCCCTTAACGATATATTATAATAAATATCTAAATATTTTTTAATGTAATATGCTGATAATCAATATATTACATTAAAGGAGTTTTTGATTAAAAACTCCTTTAATGTAATATTCTTATTTAAAATTATTGGTATAAGTTTTAAACTACTCTAATCACTCAGTAAAATCTAAAAAAGAAATGCTTTCAAAATTAATATTTCGTAGAGAAATATTAATTTGATTTTTATAAGAAAACCTCAGAGCCATTTTTGAAAAGTCAAACCTTGACCATTTTTTTCCTAATTCTTAACTTCTCTCATTTTAACCCGACTGACCATATCGCCAATGGTCAAACTATTGGTAATTTTAGTAATTGTTAAATCAACTGCGGTGGCATTTTCATAAGCGTAATCCTGAGCCACGCAAACATCCTTGATTTTATTGGCATCCGCTTTTTGAAGTCGGATTAATCGGAAGGATTCTAAAATATTGGTATGTCCATTAATTAAGAATAACAAGACATTTTGCCCTTCCGTATTGAGCCATATATCCGCCATATCATCGGCAATCAGATGCACATTAATTGTTACGTCAAAAACCCATTGCGTTCTCCCCATTTTAAACGAAGTGAGAAAAAAGGGAATATTCTGACTTTCAAAAATACCGTACTCAATTGGACCACTCCGCCAAGCCTTGATGTCTTGCTCCGAAGGATTGGGCAAATAATAGCAAATATTAAAAAAAGAGTCCGTTAATTGGCAACGGCAAAACTCCGAACCATTGGCTTTATTGTGTAAAGGAAAAGGTTTTCCCAAGTCAAAAACGACCATAAAAAATTTGTTTAAGCCCTATAAAAATCAAATAAGCCCCTCATAGTTACAAGCCCCCATAAGGGACTTGTAACCGATTGGGCGTTCTCTTTCTTCTTCTTTTTTACTTGCCAAACACCGAAAATAATATGGTACTGAGCATGAGTAGCGTTAAATAACTTCCAAACCAAGTCATCGCCGCAGGTTGTACATCGGAAGCCCCACTTTTCCATTTGTTCCAGACTTTCACCGACCCGATGATGCCCACAAGGATAAGCAGGACATTCGTGATTTTATTGACTATTTGCGGAGCAGTTGCCATCGCTCCAATGAACAAAAAAAGGAAGGATAGTCCAAGCACGATTTGTACTTGATTGTTTTTTAGGAGTTGTTTCATGGGATTAAATTGATTAAATTATTGTTAAAAAATAGTTTACAATTTTTCTTTCTACTTTTAAGAAAGGTGTTCGTTCTAAACGAATTGAGAAAAAAAGGAATATTCTGACTTTCAAAAATGCCGTACTCAATTGGACTACTTAAAAATCAAGTAAGCCCCTGATTAAATTGCCTAATCATGGCGAATCCATACCAGTTGTATCTACATAAGCAGGATTTTTATCCAATGACAAAGGCACAAGGATTCTATCATTGGTTTTATCAAAGTAGTAATTAACCCCCACTTTTACTTTTTCATCCTTTTTAGGAATGGTAAGGGCTAAAAATTCTCCCACAAACTTAGCCTTAGAAGGATTTACCACTAATGTTCCCTCCCGACAGAGCGATTGGTATTTGTAAATGGCAGGATAATCTTTCAAGGTTTTAGTAATCCTTTGGTAAGCCGCTTGTTGAATGTAGTAGGAATACGCCAAATTTATCAACATAACAGCAGGAATCACAAAAGCCAAGCCAATGAAACCATATTTAGAGAAGTTTCCCCAAAGAGCCACCTTGGGATTATCCGTAACGATTTGCCCCTTTCTACTTTCAATGACTTTGGTAGCTTTTTGAACAGCATCCGTATAATTAAGGTGTTGTATTTTATCCGCTTCGATTTTATCGGTGAGTAGTTTAATTTGTTGATTATACTTATCCTCATTTTTTTGGTGTAGTCGCTCGAAATTATCGTGGAGCATTTTAGTATGGTCAATCTGTTTTTTTTCTAAGAGATTCATTTGTTCAAGACTCGCTTTTTTTTGAGCTTCAAA
>JAAFJL010000034.1 GCA_013298865.1 Cytophagales bacterium
TCGATGATGTAAAGATATAAAAAGGTACTTTGTGATGCAAGGTACTGTATGAGAATATTATTTATTTTTGGATAAATGGTAAAAAAAGCAAGGTTGAATGGTGAGATGAAGGAGAGTTAAGAAAATTTATCAGGAAGATTTAGCAATAATTCGGATAATAAAGTCAGAAACTTTGCCAGACCAATAGAATTTTACAGGAAAAGAAATAGTAGCAAGCTCCAAAGGCTTGCTATTTCTTTTAATCTTTGGTAAAAATTAACGTATTTTGCTTTATCTAAACGATGTAAAGGAACATCTTGTTATACATACATGAATCTAATAAAAGTAGCCGCAGGGGTCGTTAATCAAACACCGCTTGCTTGGGAAAGTAATAAAAAGCATATCATCGGGTGTATCGAAGATGCTAAAAATCAAGACATTAGCCTTCTTTGTTTGCCCGAATTGTGTATCACGGGGTACGGCTGCGAGGATATGTTTTACGCACAGTCCACCTGCGATACCGCTATGGAAATGTTGCAGGACATTGTGCCTCATACGTCCAGCATAGCCGTATGTGTGGGTTTACCGATACGTATTTTGAACCACGTCTATAACGCTGCCTGTCTGATTGTGAACAAACAAATTAGGGGCTTTGTCTGCAAAAAGAACTTGGCAAATAATGGCATTCACTACGAAACTCGTTGGTTTCAGCATTGGCCCGTAGGCGAACGTACAGAAATCCGTTTAGGAGAATTCACCTACCCCGTCGGAGATTTTGTTTTCGATGTCGGAGGTGTAAAAATTGGCTTTGAAATCTGTGAAGATGCCTGGATTGCCAATCGCCCAGGACGTGATTTGTATCTCCAAGGTTGTGATGTCATCTTGAATCCCACTGCCTCCCATTTTTCTTTCTTCAAAACCCTCACCCGTGAACGCTTCATTCAAGACGGTTCTCGGGCTTTTGGCGTAGCATATATTTATGCCAATTTATTAGGAAATGAGTCTGGTAGAGCCATTTTTGATGGTGATGCGATGGTCGCTCAGACGGGAGAAATGTTGGTTTCGGGAACAAGATTTTCGTATAAAGATTTCTATTTGACGACTGCCGTCATTGATTTAGAAAAAATCCGTTTGGAACAAACTCAAAATAGAATCACCTTCAAACCTACGACACCTGTAAATGTGCTTTTTGATTATCCAGAAATTGACCCTGTAAAAAATGTCTATGAATTGGAAAGTTGGGAAGCCAAAGGCTATCAAAAAGAAGAAGAATTTGCCAGAGCCATTGCCTTAGCCCTGTTCGATTATCTCCGTAAATCACGCTCAAATGGTTGGGTAATTTCGCTTTCGGGCGGAGCGGATTCTTCGGCAATTACGGCTTTGTGTTATTTGGCTATTGAACTATGTGTCAGCGAGTTAGGATTAGAAGGTTTCAAGAAAAAGTTTTCGTACATCAAAAAAATACAGGACTGTAAAAACGTAAAAGAAATCTCGGAGGCTTTGATAATTAACGTTTATCAAGGCACAGAAAACAGTTCAAAGGCGACTCGCCATTCAGCTACTTCTTTGGCGAAAGATTTGAATACAACTTTTTATGATATTGACATCAACGGACTCGTAGAAACCTACAAAGGACTCATTCAAGGTGCAATTGGACGAGATTTATCTTGGGAAACTGACGATATTGCTCTCCAAAATATTCAGGCACGGGTCAGAAGCCCAAGTGCTTGGTTGTTGGCAAATTTGAGTAATTCTTTGTTGCTTTCAACTTCCAATCGTTCGGAGGCATCAGTGGGTTATGCCACGATGGACGGCGACACTTCGGGGTCAATTTCTCCGATTGCGGGCATTGACAAACACTGGTTGCGTCATTGGTTGCGTTGGTTAGAGAACGTAGGCTTGGGTGGCGAAATCAAAATTGCTGGCTTGAACGCCATGAATAATCTTCAACCAACTGCCGAACTCAGACCTTTGGAAGCCAAGCAAATTGACGAAGAAGATTTGATGCCTTACGACTTGCTGAACGCCATCGAAACATCAGCTATCAGAGATAAAAAAACGCCAAAAGACTGTTTGCAGTTGATGGAGTTAGAATTTGGCGAAAAATACAGTCGTGAAAAATTAGTTTTATCCATCGAAAGATTCTTCAAATTATTCGCCCGAAATCAGTGGAAAAGAGAACGATACGCTCCAAGTTTCCACGTGGATGACCGTAACCTCGACCCAAGAAGTTGGTTAAGATTCCCAATTTTGTCAGGAGGTTTTGAGAAAGAATTAGCGGATTTGAAAGAGTATGTAGAGAGTTCTGGGAAAGGGAAACGGAAGGGGAAGATTGGGTTTTAGAACAATTATCAATAAACAATTATCAGAAGATTGGTTGGTGAGTGATTTTTAAAGTTATAATTTATTTTGAGAACGTCGTCAAGGTTCAAAACCTTGACGACGTTAAATTGTATTTTTCCATTTTAACTATGAAAAGGTTACTACATTTTTTTACGTTTCTATTGCTGTCATTTAATGGGTTATCTCAGGATAAAACACCACAAAAAGTTAAAATAAATGGTGAAATTTCTGTGTCTCCTTCGGGTGAAATTTGGTTAGCTCAGTATGATGGAAGATTATTTTTTACAAAAGATATTGGAAGTTTATGGCATGAAGTTGCAAATAAATTAAACTATAAAAAGGAATCTCTTTCAAGTGGGGGAATTAGAAGTATCCATTTTTTTTCAGAAGATACTTTAATTATTTCAGGAGATATTGAAGATAAATTATCAGATAAACAAATAGTTTATTGGTCTGGGAATCATGGAAAAAATTGGGAAAAGATAGAAATTGCAAAGGAAGTTCAATTTGATGCGACATATTTTGGGACTTCTAAAATAGCTTTACTTTGTGGCTCTTCTCAATTCCATTATTTATCTCATGATGCTGGAAAAACATGGAAGACAATCAATAAAATTGAAGCATCTGGAAATCTGAGAATAAACACTATACATTTTTCAAATAATGAAAAAATAGGGTTATTAGGCTCTCATTGGAATGTTTTATACCGAACTGATGAACATTGCGAGCATTGGGAAAAGTTGCCAACGCCCCTTTCTCAAAATAAATATCAGCGTATTTCAAAAGAAGAAAGACCAGATATTGATAAGGTTAGGATATTTGGGAGTCATTATATCATCAAACAACAAGGTAGAACATTTGTAACACGTGCTGACAGTATTGATTGGAAGAAAGTAAAGCAAGTCTTGAATTTTGAAGTAACTGAAAATGAAGGACTATTTATCATTTATAAAGACTTAACCATTGAGCTTTTTGATTCAAATTTTGTATCTGTTTGGAAATCAGAGAAGAAAATCAGTTCTACCCCCAGTTCAATTGCAGTTAGAGATAATAGCCTATTTGTTTTGGCAGAGGGTTCTATTTACAAAATAACTCCACAGGAATTCACAGAAACTGAAATAAAATCTAATGATATAAGAATAGAGGAAGACCCAAATAGACCAACCGAACCTTATCAAACTGTAAGTTATCATGGAGAAAAATATGGTGGTTTGTATGACGAAATAGTAATTTTTAACAAAAAAAGTAAAAAATGGGACTCATGGTTATCTCTTGATTTTGGTAGCGGAAGTCTAACAGTATGGAATGACCAACTGTTAGTTTCAAATCAGGGTTTTACCAAATACTATTCTATAAATGTTCAAGAAAGAAAACTTGATGAGATTAAAGACGTGACAAAGTTGTTTGTTATTCCTGAGTTCGACAAGTTGGTTAAATTTGATATTTCTTTCGTTCAGTCTGGATGTTTTCATTTTGCAGCTAAAAAAAATACTTACACTAAGAATCGGGGAAAATTTATTTTGAGTTCGAAAATGATACTCCCACTTGAAAAAGCTAAGTCAAAAAAAAGATCTGTACCTTTTTTAGCAAAAATGTCAAAAATGATTGATGCGAAAAAGATAGAAGAGTTATTAACAGAAATCAGTACTTCAAAACTCAAAATCAATACGGTTGGTGATTTACAACTTACTCAAAATGATATTTCTGAATTTAAGAAATTCATAGATGGTAAGGCTACTGAAATTATGAAAAATGGAATACCTCCATTTGGTTCTTATAGTACTTATAATGACCTTTATGCTTTCCCAGGAGAAAATGCAGACTTCAATTTTTACAAGAAAATTGCAGACACGTTGCTTTTAAATCCTGAATTTCCTATCCATGAAGCTCTTTATCAAGGAGGTGGTATTGTTAGCACCTCAATTGAAGATAGAAGATTGACATTCACTTTTAATAATCAGAAAACTTTTTCTATAAGTAACAGTGACACCTATCCTAATTATTTACATTCTCCTTGGACACTTTTAGCGAAAGAGCAACTTGTGTCCAAAGTAAATTCTTTGGGAGTCGGTAAATTGGTAAACGAAATTACCAACGGTGATTTTTTGGAGAAAAAAGTAACAGATAAAAGATATGCAATATTTAGAATTGCGGATTATTATTATCAGAAAAAGTTGGAAGAGGATAAGTAAAATGGAATTTTGAGAAATAAATAATTGTCCTTATTCGCTTGATTACAGAGTTTATGCTCTCACGAATTGGTCGGCAGAGACTTTCCCGATTGCCAAATCAATTGTGCGTTTTCAGTTTTTGCATCGGAGAAAGTGATAGGCACATTTTGAGAGATTGAACCTAAAGTACCGACCGAAATAGAATTAGTAAACGACTTGGAAATCATGTCAAACTCATCATTTCTCTTTTGGCATCATCGGGAAAAAGGCTGAGGTTTTTTCGATATATTCTTTGTATTGAGGCTTGGTTTCAACTAATTTTTTTTCCAATAAAGCTACGCCAGAAACTCGCATTAATAGAAATGTCATTAATATTGGGCTAAAGATTGTCCAATAACCTCCAACAGAAATTGTGAAGCAGAAATAACCCCACCACAGAAAAGCATCTCCAAAATAATTAGGATGTCGAGTATATTTCCAAAGCCCAGAGTTAAGCAACTTACCCTTATTATCAGGATTTTTCTTGAATTGGACTAATTGCCAATCTCCGAAAACTTCAAACAAAAATCCAATAATCCAAATTATAATTCCCAGATAATCAAATAGTTGCAAATTATTTTCTGTTGAAATTTGTCCGACCAATAAAGGAACAGCAATAATCCAAAGGAGAAATCCCTGCAAGAGAAAAACTCTAAAAAGTGAAATCCACCAAAAGTTTTTACCGTGTTCAAGCCGCCATGCTTGGTAGCGATAATCTTCCCCTTTCCCGTGATTACGGATGCCTATATGTAAAGCTAAACGTACCCCCCAAAGTGTAGTGAGTATGCACAAAACTAATGAGCGAACATTTTGATTATCAGTTACTTGAAAATGATAAAACCAAGCTAAAACCACAAAACCCAAACCCCAGAAAGCATCAATAATACTGGCATCTTTTACCACAAGACTGACCAGCCAAAGCAAACTAAGAATACCAATAATTACGACCAATCCACCACTAAATGGAAGTGAATTAGTTAGTAAAAAATAAGAAATTAGAAGAATAAAGAGCAATAAAAAAAGGCGAATAAATTTCATGGCTATGATGTTATGGTTATACCGCAATTAACTGAAAATCATTTGATTAGACAAGAGTTTGAAGAGATTTTATTGTGGATTTTAGATTTATTTTTTGCTTGTGGTGATCAATAACTAAGGGAACAGTTTTACTTTTTTTTCTTGAAATGAGGTATAAACTCTTGTGAATAGCAAGCCTTATCGGTTTTAAATAAACCTTTCTCAAATGCTTCCTTATGTAAGTCTGGTAACTTCTTAAATTCTTTCATTCTAAGTCTATCTACCTTCTTGAGAGTCATAAAATCGTAAGTACTTCTAAGCATCATTACAACCTCAACTTCATTACATTTATCTACAAGTTTAATAGATGCTGGCTCCATTCCAATAAACCCAAATAATATTTTTCCCACGGAAATAGGGGTAACTATTTGGAAAAAACCTTCTAAATCTGTTTTCCCAACTTCAACTGTGTCATTAATCATAATGAATGCCATTGGTATCGGCTCAAAATCTTCCGTAATTACTCTTCCTTTAATTGTTTGATTCTGAGAATAAAGGCTACCTATTGAAACACTGAGTAGCAAACAAATGATTGATATTTTTTTCATTTTATTATCATTCTTTTTTTGGTCTATATTCATAATTATTATCGTATTTCTACGCCGTGGTCTGTGACATATCTAATGCTGTTAAGGTAAGAAAAATAAGTCAAAGTTGGGAAGTGATTCTATGATTTTCCTTCCCCATTTCTAATTATTTGCGATTCAAAATCGTTAACCTGATTGCTATGTCGTGTCTTAGACCGTGGGGTTAGAGAAAGTATAATTCATCTGCAAAATCCTATAAGAACCAATTTAGGAACTCCTCCCAAAACATTGAGCAATAATTTTGTAATATAAATGAAAAGCTGTACTTTTGCAGTCCAATTTTAAAAACATAATAACAACACAATTTTTTATGGAATTACGTAATTATGAGGCAGTGTTCATTTTAACTCCCGTTTTGTCTGAGCAACAGACAAAGGACACCGTCGAAAAATTCAAAAAAGTGTTGACAGATAACGGTGCTGAAATTGTTCATGAAGATGCTTGGGGCTTACGCAAGTTGGCTTACCCAATCAAGAACAAAAACACAGGTTACTATCAAATTTTTGAATTCAAAGCTGACCCAACTGCAATTGCTAAGTTGGAACTTGAATACAAGCGTGATGAGCGTGTGATTCGTTTCTTAACGACAGTTCTCGATAAGCATTCTATTGCTTATAACGAACGCAAAAGAAAAGGTTTATTAGGTAAGAAAAAAGAAACAACGCCACAGGAGGAGGCTTAATTCACACAATGACACTCGTAAACGAACCAATCGACAAAAGCGTAGTACGCAAAAAATATTGCCGTTTCAAGAAATCTGGCATTAAGTATATTGACTACAAGAACCCTGATTTCTTATTGAAATTGGTGAACGAACAAGGAAAAATTCTTCCTCGTCGTTTGACTGGTACTTCATTGAAATATCAGCGTAAAGTAGCTCAGGCAATCAAACGTTGCAGACATTTGGCTTTGTTGCCTTATGTAGCTGACGGCTTGAAGTAATATAATTTATGGTTTCAAGTTCAAGAATTTGATGGCATAGCTACCGAATTCTTATGAAAAAAATAAAAAAATGAACATTATTTTAAGGACTGATATAGCAGGTCTTGGTTATAAAAACGACGTGGTTGAAGTGAAAGCTGGCTACGGACGTAATTATTTGATTCCGCAGGGCTTTGCTGTAATGGCAACGGATTCAAACAAAAAAATTCTTGCTGAAAATATCAAGCAAGCAGCTCATAAAGCTGAGAAAATCAAATTGGATGCACAGGCTTTGGCTGATTCAATCGGTGATTTAACATTGGAAATCCCTGCAAAAGTGGGTGAAAGTGGAAAAATCTTCGGTCGTGTGACAAGTATCCAAATTGCTGAAGTGTTGAAGGAAAAAGGCTTTGACGTTGACCGTAAGAAAATTGCTTTGGATACTGAAGTGAAATTCATCGGTGATTATTCAGCTACGCTTGATCTTCACAAAGAAGTTAAGCATACAGTTAAATTTACTGTTGTTGCTGCCTAATTAGAGTTTGTTGTTTTAGTATAAAGTTTTGATTATCAGATATTTATACATTTTTAAAATGACTTCAAATAAGACTCTTTTGGGTACAACCAAATAAAATAGCGAAAGCATCTCAAAGTTTGAGATGCTTTCGCTATTTTTGTAGGATTATTCCAAGAAATACGCAACGATTTGTCCGAACTTTTCGTCTTGTATTTTAGAGGCTATTTCTCTGTAAGTATCTGGAAATTTGATGATTACGAAATCTGTTTCCATGAAATATTATAGTGACCATAATTTGTTATTTATTAATTTTCCATTCCAAAGATTAAATAGTATCATGTTCCAAAAATATTTAATTTTATTTTGCCTGACCATTCTCTCGCATTTATCGTTTTCACAAATAACAATTTCTTACCCAGTGAGTCGTCAGATTTTCCAACGAGATTTGAACGACCAAGCAACTATTACTATTTCTGGTAGTTATTCTCAGCCAGTTGATAAAGTGGAAGCTCGTTTCGTTGCTGTGGTTGCAGGACAAGGAACAGATACAGAATGGTCGGTTTTGAAAGACAACCCAATTGGTGGACTTTTCAGAGGAACAGTTGTTGTAAAAGGCGGTTGGTACAAATTGGAAGTCAGAGGGAGTTTGGATGGAAAAGTAGTTGGAAATATCACTACACTCGATCGTGTGGGAGTTGGTGAGGTTTTTATCATTGCAGGACAATCTAATGCTGGTGGAATTTATCATTCTGATAATGACGAAGGTGCAACCGATGACCGTGTGAATTGTGCAGATTTTAGCAATGTTGAACCTGATTATAATCCAAGAAATAAGAGCTTTTTTATCGGAACGGATAGTACAGTTTTTTCAATTATTACTTTTTCACAATTAAGTAAAAATTCTTCTATTGGTCCAAGAGGATTAAGCCCCTATTATTGGGCAAAATTTGGAGATATTCTCACAAAACGATTGAACCGCCCCGTGATGTTTTTCAATGTGGCTTTTCAAGGAACATCTGCAAAAAATTGGTCTGAAAGTGCAGATGGTATTGTTACTGAAAGTGAATACGTGAAAGGGCAATTTTACAGAAATGGAACGCCTTATAGTAATCTAAAATCAATTGCTAATTATTATAGTGCCAACATGGGAACAAGGGCAATCCTTTGGATGCAAGGCGAGGAAGATAATTTTAGAAAAACGACAGCTGACGATTATAAGAAAAGATTAGAGAATGTCATCAAGAAAAGTAGGGCAGATTTTGGTAAAGATTTGGCTTGGGTTGTGGCTCGTACTTCATGGGCGGGTACTCAAGGTAGTAATGGAAGATGTGTTGATCAAAAAGCGTCTCCGGCTATCATAAATGCTCAGAATCAAGTAATTACTTCTTTGACAAATATCTTCCCTGGTCCTTTCACAGATGATATTGAAACGCCAAGAATCGGTGGAGATTTTTTAGATTTGTTTAAATGTGTCCATTTCTCGGCTTTAAGTTGGAAGGAAATCGCAGAACGTTGGAACACGGCTCTTGATGATAGATTTTTCAGAGCAGCAGATCCAGTTTTACCAGATACTATTCCAACATTGTCTTTAGAATGTGTTTCTGCAACAGAATTGAGTTTGGAACTCCCTGCTGGTTATTCAAAATATGATTGGGGAAATCCAAGTTCGAGAGGCTCATTGGGGTCTCAGCGTCGTCTATTTGTGAATAATGCGGCACAAGGTATTACCTTGATTGCGAGAGTTACTAACCCACAAGGCAGAATTATACAAGTGCCAACTTTTACGGTAAAAGCAAATAATCCACCTGTAACACCTACAATTAGAGTTACTGGGGACGCCAATTTTTGTGATGGAACAAGTATTAGGCTGTCGTCAAGTGATGCTGCATTGTACCAATGGACAACAGGGGCGAGAACCAAAGATATTGACATCAATCGAGCAGGAAATTATTCTGTTACGATTATTGATAAAAATGGATGCCAATCCAAACCTTCTCCTTTTGTAATCACAACAATAAAACCAAGACCACCACAACCAACTATTGGTAATGGAAGTTCTACGGTTTTCTGTGATTATGAAAACGTATCTTTGACATCTTCAACAATAAATGCAGTAAGCTATCTATGGACAACTGGGGAAATCACAAGAACTATTGTAACTAACAGACCAGGCAATTATTCGGTAAGAACTGTTGGTGCAAATGGTTGTTTGTCACCAAGTTCTGTGAATATTACTACGCTTTCAAACGTAAGACCTACTACGCCAACGATTAGAGCAGAAGGTGATACCGTTGTGTGTCAAGGTAAAACAGTTACCTTAAGATTAACAAGCCCAGATGCCAACGTGACAGCTTCTTGGTTGACGACTGGTCGAGAAAAAATAAATACAATCGTTATTCCAAGTACCAACGGGACATCACAGGTTTTTCAGGCTGTAACAGTTGATAATGCTACGGGGTGTATTTCGAGAAACTCTAACCCAATTTTTGTAACTGTAAGAAATAACCCCGAAACCCCTTCATTGAATCAAATTGGAGCATATACGCTTGAAGCTAAACTTACGAATACTCCGAATGAATATAACTGGAAATACAATGGAACGGTAATTACTCAGAAATCAGGTATTTTGAAAGTAAATAATGAGGGTGCCTATTCTGTGATTGCTAAAGTTATTTATCCTAAAATCCCTGCAGGTTGCTTGTCGGCAGCAGTTAATTATGATTATAAATTTCCTGCTGATGGTGGATTATCAGTTTATCCAAATCCAAGCAAAGGGCTGATAAAATTAGAAGCCAGAGAAAATTTGACCAATGCAGATGTTACAATTTATACCATGGGTGGAGAATTAGTGTTTACTGGAAATGTGGCATTATTTAACGGGATTAATCAAATTGATTTGGAAAGTTTAGCAGCTGGGAAGTATATATTAAATGTGAAAACCCCAACTTTTGAATCTACAAAAACTATCGTTCTTGTAAGGTAAAAAACACAATTTTATTTCTTCTATTATTTATAGGGAAATCCGTGGTACGGTTGAGACATAAACCTATTTATGAGAAATTAGACCTCAACCGTTCCACGGTTAGCAATGCCTTACGTATAAATTATAGAAGAACCACAATTTTTTGTTATTTTTGAAATAGAAAACCGTATAATTCTCAAATTATTTACCCAGAACGCAAAATGAAAAATATCCTTTTAACTCTTACCGCATTTCTTACTTTAACCGTTACGATGGCACAAAAACCAAAGAAAGCCCCAGAGAAATTGTTACGCCATGTCGTGATTTTTAAGTACAAAGACAGTAGTTCTGCTGCTGATATTGACAAAGTTTCAGCAGCTTTTGCCAAATTAAAATCACAAATTAGTGTTGTTAAGGGCTTTGAATGGGGTGTAAATAAAAGCCCTGAACACTTCGACCAAGGTTTTACGCATTGCTACGTTTTGACATTTGCGAGCGAGAAAGATAGAGACGAAATTTATCAGGTACATCCTGCACACAAGGCTTTTCAAGAAGTCCTAAAACCTCACATGGACAAGGTTTTTGTGGTGGATTATTGGGTGCAATAGATTAATATGAGATTTGTTTCCCTCGTAACGCAGAATTGAGAAAAATTCTGTGTTACGAGGGATTTTTTATTGCTTGGTCACAAACTCATCTAAGTTTATTATCGCATTGGCAACTACTGACAGAGCCGCTAATTCGGGCTTCGGGTTATCTTTCAAATATGCCTTTATTTCCTTCGGATTTTTCTTGAAATTTTCTAATGATAACTCATAAAGGTTCATCAAAGCCTTTAAATCTTTACGATTAGGCTCATGTTGCAAAGCTGATTGATAACACATAATTATCTGATTTTCAGAATCTTGTGTTGTTGAAAATGCTTTTTTTGCTAAATTATTGGAAGCCTCCACAAAAACTGGGTCATTCAATAAAACCAAAGATTGCAAGGGTGTATTGGTCCTGATTCTACGGGCTACGCAAACTTCTCTGCTCGGAGAATCAAAGTTAAACATAGACGGATAAGGTCCTGTTCTGCGTGCAAAAGTATAAATCGCTCTTCTGTATTGGTCTTCTCCTTCCGACTGTTTGTAGTTCAAATTACTATTCACTGCCGCCCAGACGCCCTCTGGTTGATAAGGCATCACTGGTTTTCCGTACATTTTTTTACTCAATAAACCACTCACTGCCAAAGTTTGGTCACGCACTTGTTCTGCCGATAATCGCACCCTTGGACCCCTCGCTAAAAAGTGGTTAGAAGGGTCTTTTTCAAATAACTCACGACTGCCAATTGATGATTGACGATAAGTAGCAGACGTTACTATTTCTTTCAAAATTGATTTTGGTTTCCACTCCCATTCGTTCATTAATTTTACCGATAAATAATCCAATAATTCTGGATGAACGGGTTTAAATCCCTGAGTACCAAAGTCTTCTAAAGTTTCCACGATACCTACGCCAAAAATCTGCTCCCAAAAACGATTGACTACCGTCCGAGCCGTCAAAGGGTTTTTCTTATCTGTAATCCAAGCCGCCAAACCTAAACGATTTCTTGGAGCATTTTGCGGAAATGGGTGCAAAGATTTTGGCACATCTGGATTTACTTCTTGCCCATGAACCAACCAATTTCCTCTTGTAAATACATGGGTTTTGCGTTGATAATCTGTATGAGAAGCCAGCATGATGGGCGTATTTTCGGTTTTGGCTTTTACGACATTCCAGAAAATTTTTTCGTCAAAATTCTTCGGAAAATCAGGCATAAAAGTGAACCAGCTCACTCGGATTACATCATCTGAACCTTGTTTAATTTTTGAGTTTCGTCCTACTAAATACAAATCATGCCTTCCCGATAACAATGGTATTTTTATGCTTTTTATATCTGTACTATATTTTTCGGTTGTATCGGTTAATTGTATGGTATTCAACACTTTACCACTTGAACTACCTTCTCTGACTTCTAAAACTCCCCCTAATTTTTTTACAGAATAATTGATTACAAACTGGGTCATGCCGTCCATTTTCATATTGGGTAAACGACACGAACCATTGTTTCGTAAACCAATATCACGCCCACCCAAAAGAGCCGCTTCAACAAAATTATCAGCATCGTGTGCATGATGTCGGGGTTCTAAATACTTAGCAAAATATAACCAATCAAAGGTTTTATCTTGGGTTGGTAGGCTTTTTATCCAAGAAGTTAAGGCATTGATTTTAGGAGTATCTTCGGCTGAGAATCTTCTCAGATTTGGAGATTCGTCACCCGTATCTTCGTCACGAGAGTTATTGAAAAATGCCATAAATTTATAGTATTCTTCGTGCCTAAATGGATCATAGGGGTGGCTATGGCACTGAACACAAGAGAAAGTTGTACCTTGAAAAACATCCCAAGTAGTGTTGGTTCTGTCTAAAACTGCTGCCACTCTAAACTCTTCATCAACCGTTCCCGTTTCGTCATTATTCATGGTGTTGCGGTGAAAAGCTGTGGCAATCAGTTGGTCGTCTGTTGGATTGGGCAATAAATCACCAGCCAATTGTTCTTTCGCAAACTGGTCGAAAGGCATATTTTTATTAAACGCCCGAATGACCCAATCACGGTATTCCCAAATGGTTCGTCCATTGTCTTTTTGATAACCCCGACTGTCTGAATATCGAGCTAAATCTAACCACATCGAAGCCCATTTTTCGCCAAATTGGGGAGATTTCAACAATTCATCAACCACTTTTTCATAAGCATCGTCTGAATCATCCGCTAAAAATTTAGCTAATTGTTCGGGGGTTGGAGGTAAGCCGATAAGGTCTAAGTAAACCCTGCGGAGAAGTGTAGCTTTCGGGGCTTCGTCTGTTGGTTTTAGTCCTTCTTTTTTGAGATTTGCTAAAATAAAACGGTCAATATCATTTTTCGCCCATGTATTTCCAAAAGATAAAAATGAAGCAAAATAGCCCTCTGGATTCGGTACAGCTACTTTTTGAGGAGATACATACGCCCAATGGTCGCCCCATTCAGCTCCTTCTTTTACCCAAAGAGTCAGTAATTCAATCTCTTCTTTTTTCAGAGGATTGGCATGATACGGCATTCTTTCGTCAAGGTCTTTATGGGAAAGTCGAGCAATAAAATCACTTTGTTCGGGATGAAAAGGAATGATGGCAGGCTTGCCAGATTTGGTTTTTGCAAGGGCATCAGAACGGAAAAGTAAACTAAAACCGCCAATCTTTTTTACTCCCCCGTGGCAAGCAATACAATGCTTGTTGAGGATTGGTTTTATTTGGGTACTATAATCAACTTTATCGGTACGGTTTGCCTCGAAAATTGATTTCGTAGTCCAAAAAATGCCAATAATTGCTACGGAAATGAGTAAAAATTTAGCTTTCACGAGGAATGTTTAAGTTTGTTAACTCTATAACAATAAAAGACGTAAAATGCTTATTTTTTACCTTAGAAACAAAGAAACTGTTTAGAATTTCTATTTTAAATTTAACTCCACATTCCGATAAATTCGTTCCATCGAAATCGAGATTCCAACTGATTGCAAAGGCAATTCTCCTTTCATATCGGTAACAATTGTCTCGTGCCAACGCCCTGGGCTTTCACGATACCAAACTTCGGCATAACATTCATCTTGACGAATCATTACATATTCTTTGAAAGATTCAAGGGTTTTATATTTGTCAAATTTTCCTATGCGGTCATATTTTTGAGTACTTTTTGATAGAACTTCAACTACTAAGATTGGATTAATTAAAAGAAGTTGATTGTCGTCCCAATACAAGGGTTCTTCACAAACCGCTAAGGCATCTGCATATACGCCTGCATCAATACTTGGAAAATACACTTTTTGGTCAGATGGAAAAACGATGTAGTTTTTGTCAGCGTTCTCTAAACCTATAACCATTTGGGTCATCATATTGACCGCAATAATATTGTGTGGACCTTTTGCGTAGGGCATTTTAATAATTTGACCGTCTATGAATTCGTGTTTGTAGATTGATTTCCGCTCTTTTTCTAAATATTGTTCAAGGGTATATCTATGAATCGGGCGATTCAATTTAAGAGGCGGATCGAATTGTTGCGTTCTTGCTGTCATACCTTTTTTATTTTATACAAATGTAAAAGAAATCAGAATAATAAAAAATATGCTCCATAAGATAGCCTTAGAAAGTGAAATTTGATTGAGTACCCAAAGAAGAAGCCATTCACTATCGTTAAATAATCAGCAATAGACAGGAGAAAAAATCAAGATTTCAAGTAAATTTGGTTGCAATACCCATATTGAGAATTACAACCAAATTTCTTAGTTTTACTTAGTTATTTGATAATGTGAATTGACCTGATAATGCACTGCAACCTCCACCAAAGTAAACAACATTTACTCTAAGTTTCCCAAATACAGGGTATGTACCCGCACCTGCTCCACTAAATTGTCTCCCACCGATACTATTACCAAAAGCTTGAAATAAAGTACCAGCTTGAAATCCTGCAGGCTTCAACTTACGGAAATTTGTATTTGAAGTTGCAAAAGCTAATTGACAATCACAATCATTTGAACCTGGTTGACGAACTTCCACAATTGATGTTATAGGTAAATTCGTAGCTCCGCCATTACCTTTTGTAAACCCAACGTTCATAGGAACAATTGGACATGATGCAATTTTCGCATTTTTATTATTTGCATATTCCGCTAACTCTAGTTCATCCATTTGTAAATTAGATATTTGATTTACAGGCTTTCCAAATAACTCCAGTGACTGTTTGTTTATTTTTGTAAACCACACCATATCCTTTTCTAAAGATTCAGCTAAATCAGGTTTATTACCCGTTTTTGATTTAATTTTCTCATGCTGAAGTTTTCTAAGGTTTATTAACTCATCAAAAGATAAGCTTTTATAATCTGATACATATTCGTTAATTTCTGCGTCAGTTGGGTTAATTTTCTCTTCGAGAGCTGCCAACTTTTTACTCGCACTAAAATTATTGTCTTTTTGAATCGAATTTGTCTTTTCAAAATTTTCGTCTTTACACGAGACAACTAATACTGAGATACCACAGCATACTAATACTGGAAGGGCGATTTTTCTGATAATTTTCATGATAATTAAAATTTAATTGTTAAAAAATTGAAAATAAACATATATAAAACCAGCTGAGTTTTAACACACCGAACCTGTAAATGAAAGCTATGCTATTCTTCACAAGGTATTGTCCATAATTTTCCTGATTAGTGATTGTTTTGGAATTTTTGAAATTTGTTGATAAAATGTATCTCTATTGGTCATTGAGATTCAGTTATGGCAAAACAAATCCAACCTCTGAAATTAAGCAGAGAGATTTTAATCCATAAATTGGTGGTGATGAAAAAGCATATTCAATCAAATAGAAAATATCTATTTCCTGAATGTTTGAAAATTAACAGAGTTGTTTGAGAATTAATGGGCTATGATACCTATCGGAAATAGGATAATTAGGATTTAAAAATGTAGAGTAACCTTCGAGAGTTTGATGTGTCAAAGACTTTTATGGATACAAAGTTGGGGTATCAAATTTTTAAAAACAAAAATAGTAGGTTGTATTTTGCAACTTGAAATTACAAAAATCTTCATACAAATTATTTTTTCTATTTTCAACAATATATTTTATCAATAATGTTTGGTAATGAAAAAAAATTTATTGTAATTTTGTGCGTCTTGTTACAACTCCACTGATTAGGCTTCCCAGCCAATAATAATCCAAATCGCTTTTCTATATTCTTTATAAAAACCACTATCAGTAACTCTATTGATACAAATAGCTTGTTTTCCATATTTGATGTACCAACAGCTTAAATTTTGAGTCTTGGAAAACAATTCTATTCATTTTCAAAAACAAAACTCCAATTTATGAATCTAAAACTTGGCGAAAGAATTCGTCTTATCAGAATCATCAAGGGACTGAATCGTAAAGAGATAGCGTCCATTTTAGATATTTCTGTTGAGGCTTACCGCAAAATCGAAAGTGGACAGACTATTATTACCAATTTTCGCTTGGAACAAATCTGTGATTATTTAAAAGTGAAACCCAAAAAAGTCCAGAGATTAGAGCAAATTTTAGCCGAATCAATTTTTAAAGAAACAGATGATGAAGATGAGAGAGAAATAATGGAGTAAGAACTCCACAAAAAAAGGTATTCCAGCCCCACGCCAGAATACCTTTTTCAATAAATCAATTGTTCAACTATCCCCTACTTACTACTAATCTCAGGGATTTTCTTTGCCCGCCTTCGCCCATGAGGCTATACAGGTATAAGCCCGAAGGCATTGTACTCATATCTACGGTTTGTGTGTATGTACCAGGGTCTTGGATTTCTTCTCTCAGTACCATCAATTCCATTCCTGTCATGTCATGTAGTGTTAACCTCACAGGCTGTTGTTTGTTCAAAACGTAGCGAATTTTGGTCAGACCTTCTACTGGATTTGGATAGTTTTGTACCAAATCAAATGCAGATTCAGACGGTGTTCTTTCGGCAGATTTTCTGTAAATCGGAAGCCATTCAAAATCTTTTTTCAGAATACTATTGGCTGATGCACTTTCTACCCCCAAATGATCTCTCATCACTGTTGCGTAAATCTGTCGGTAATCAATTTTGAGTTTATAATCTCCATTTCCATCTAAATCACTCAGATTTGGATTTGCTCCGATGATTCCTCCTCGTACTGAATTTCCCACAACGAACATCGGGGCTGTTGAACCGTGGTCTGTGCCAAGTGTACCGTTTTGATTGACTCTTCTACCAAATTCGGAGAATGTTAATACGGTTACTTTATCTGCTAAACCTTGTTTTTCTAAATCCGTTTGGAAAGTCGCAATGGCATCGGAAACGGTTTTCCAAAGATTAAAATGTTGTCCTAACTGATTGGCGTGGGTATCAAAACCGCCAATAGTTGTGAGGAAAATAGGGGTTTCTGAGCCTCCTGAAATCATTTTTGCTACAATCGACAATTGACGACCCAAACCCGTGTTCGGATATGTCATTTGATTTGTCCCTTTGTCCGACGCTGTTTTTATCACAGCCGAATATTGGATAGATTGTACAGCAACTTGTTTCAAAAACTTTAATTCATTTCCTGCTAAAGTTGCAGGTGGTGCGTCATTGTCGGACGTACTGCCATTTACTAAAGTGAAAAAAGTATTGGGGTCTTCAAAAACTGTTCCCAAACGACCTAAATCCGTCTGTAACAACAGAGATTCCACAGAACCTAACTGAATTGCCATGGGTTGTTCTGGCAATTTTACAGGATATTCTGGAAAAATAGAATTCAGGTATCGTCCTGCCCAACCTTCTTGTAAAACTACATTTGAATCTGATGCAGTGTTCCAAATATCAGTTGAACGAAAGTGTGACCGACTGTGATTTGGATAGCCAACCGACTGAATAACAGACACTTTGTTATTGTCGTACAGTTTTTTCAGGGCTGTCATCGAAGGATTAAAACCAATTTCTCCATTCAACGAAAGTGCGTCAGCTTTCTTGATTGCTATATCTGGACGATTTTTGTAATAAATATCATCTTGGAAAGGTACAACGGTATTCAGACCGTCATTACCTCCTGCCAACTGCACCAAAACCATGATTTTGCCATTGGTTGCCTGCATATTTACCTGCACAGGATTGTAGGCGTACGCAGTTGCGGCGGTCACTTTATCAAGCCCAACGGTTACTCCTCCAGCAATCAATCCTAATTGACGTATAAATTCTTTTCTTTTCATGTCCTATGCAAGTTGATATTCTGGAAGTCTCATAATAGCTTTCAATAATCTTTGGATTCGGGCATCTGCCATTGGCGTACCTGTTGACCAGTTCGTGACAATTGTACCATCTAAAAGGGTATCTAACAAAAACTTTTTCTTGGTAGCAGACAAAGGAAAGCGTACCATTAGAGCTACCAAATCATCCACCAATTTCACAGCATCTTCAGAGGTTTTAAATGATTTTATGTACGCTAAACTGTCTGTTTTTCCAGTTACAGCAACGCCATTGTAGCGTTTTCCAGTAATAAAAGAATCGGTTAATCCTCCTCTGGTCACGTAGGTAGTCGAGCTTATCCATTCTCTCTGTCCTTCCCAACCAGCTACGTCGGGTGGCTCAAAGAGTTGTTGTTGCATCAATCTTCCAGTATCATAAACGTTTGTCCAATCTGGCGTTTTTGTATCTAATGCTTTCAAAGTTCCAATCATTAATTCGGTTGGAGTTTTAATTTTTGAAGCAACAACTTCTTCTTTATAAAATTCATCCGAAGTAAATAAAAACTTCAAGACAGGTTTTAGCTCATAATTTGCGGTTCGCATTACTGCCGCCATCTTTTTGATAAAAACGGTATCGGGCTTATGGCAAACAAATTCTTTGTAGAGTTTTGTACAAAGGAATTCTGCTGCTGCATCTTGGGTAAAAATATGATCGACTATTGTTTTGTTATCAAAATTGGCAGTTTTTCCTAAGAAAGTAATCTTATCGGCAAACCAACGGGTCTTATCAAACTTGACATCTAATCCGCTCACACTCCAACCAGATAATGCCCTTGCGGCTTGCTTGATGTCTGTTTCGGTATAATTCCCGATTCCCAGCGTGAATAATTCCATCAATTCACGAGCATAGTTTTCATTAGGAGTTTTACCAACTGCACCGTTACTATTGTTGCTGTCCAAATAGATAATCATGGCAGCATCAACATTAACAGCTTTGGTTAAATCTTTTAGATTCCCAAAAGCAAAATCCCTAAACAATTTATTTTGGGCATACATGTGCTGGGGATATTGCACCTTGGAACGCTGAGAAGTGTAATGATTATGAAAAAACATGACCATCCTTTCTCGCATGGATGTACCTTCTGTTACCATCAAACCATACCACCAATAGGTAAATTGTCTGTACCAGTCGCCCACCAAATTTTTGTCAATTTGTTCTTTCAAGGGCGAAGTTGAAACCCAATCACCAGGGGCTTTGGGGGCTGCGATAGTTGCTAAGAGTTCTTTCTCAACAAAATCAGAGAGCGTTGAATACGAGAGTGCTTTATCAAGGTCTTTCCGAGAGTACCCAAATAAGGCTCTTGATAATAAATGTCGGGCTGAATCTTTATTCCAGATTGGCATAAAATGTCAATTTAAGTTCTGTACAAATTCAAGAGGCGTGAGACACAAAAGAAAGCAAGCGGATGGGCGACGGATATTTCATTGAAATTAACCTTTTTTCATGAATTTAGAAAAAAGTTATGTCATTTTTTTTAGAGACTGAGTGAAAGGTCGTTTTTTTAGAGAGGAACAAGTAGAGGACTGTAGGTAGTCATCAAGTTTTAAGTCCATAATTTATTAAGTTTAAAAAGCATATAAGTTGCTGATTAACAAACAGTTAATAGATATTTTTTTTAACTCAGTAATTTTTTTTGGTAAAAGACCTCGTGAGAGGTAAAACATGATTGGCCATACGTGAAACATATGGAATAGAGAAATGAGCGAATTCAACCCCGAATGGGGTTGAAGCCACAGATTAATTCATTTTTCCCCGAGTTTCACTCAGGGCTAATCAAATTTAATCCTTTCAGGATTCCAAAAAAGAAATTGCTGTTTTAAACTTAAAACAACACAAAAAAATAAAACTGAGAAGTATGAAGAATTAGCATTATTATTTTCCCTTTTATCTGACTCTTTATCAAAGTTTTGGGAAACTAAACGGGTTGCTTCGCCGCTTGTCGAGCTAATAATTTCCAGACGCCACCTTGTTTTTGCCAGACTAATAAAACGAATAAATTAATTGTGGAAGCCACACCTGCATTACTTGTTTGGGCAGAAAGTTTATGACGAACCAATGCCGTTTTATTGACTACTTTAATGGTTTGTCCCGTTAAATCCATTGTAACAAAATCAGATTTGCCACTTGTGAGGGATTCGATAAACTCTTTTTTATTCTCAATATTTCCCCCAGAATGCCCATAACTGAGTTCTTCGGCTATGATTTTATCTAAAATAGCAGCATCGGCGTTAATCATGGCATTCCTTAACGTTTCTACTGCCTCAGCAATAGTTTTTTCATCTTTGCTTTGTGCCACCAAATGCTGAGATACAAACAAAAGCCCAAAAACAACAATTGAAATGATATTTTTCATGAGATTTTGAAAAAATGAGTTACAAAGATTAAACTTAGAGGGTTAGAGTTTTAGAGATAGCTATCATATTTTTCTCTAATCCTAAGTTTTCTGGTTTTTTATTATTTATACGGGAATCCGTGGTACGGTTGAAGCAAAAATTCATTTATGAAAAATCCAACCCTAACCATGCCACGGATAATCATTACTATTATCATATTTTCTCTAATCCTCTACACCTCTAAGTTTTTAACATTTTGAATGAAAAATTACAAAGAAACGCCTCTTTTCCAAGGAATGAAATCATCGTGACCCAATGCTACGGCTTTTGGAATATACTCACCAGAGGCAGTAGCGATACAATTTTCCAATAAATCTTCGCCCATTTGAGCTATACTTTTATCGCCAGTAATCACACTTCCTGCATCCATATCTATAATGTCTGCCATCTTTGTGGCTAAAGTTGTATTGGTAGAAATCTTAATAACAGGACAAATCGGATTACCCATCGGGTTACCCAAACCAGTGGTAAACATCAAAACGTTCACGCCAGAACCTACTAATCCTGTGGTGCATTCACCGTCGTTACCAGGCGTACAGAGTAAATTTAAACCCGCATTTTTAGCTTGTTCGGTATAATCCAAAACATCCGTAATAGGCGAAGTTCCACCTTTTTTTGCTGCTCCTGCTGATTTAATGGCATCCGTAATGAGACCGTCTTTGATATTTCCAGGGGACGGATTCATGTCAAAACCTGAACCTACTGCTTTCGCTCTGTCGTGGTAGGCTGTTTGGATTTTAACGAATTTTTCCGCTAATTCATCTGTTACGCATCGGTTGATTAGTTCTTGTTCAACGCCACAAAGTTCTGGGAATTCTGCCAATAAAACTTTTCCGCCCAAAGACACCAACAAATCGGCACAATAACCAACGGCTGGATTAGCAGAAATTCCCGAAAATCCATCTGAGCCACCGCATTCAACGCCCAAAGTCAGGGCAGAAAGTGGTGCAGGTTGACGAGTATGCTGGTTAGCGAGGGTCAAACCTATAAAAGTTTGGCGGAGTGCTTGTTTTAACATCAATTCTTCATTACCGATTTCTTGTTGTTCAAAAACGTAAAATGGTTTCTTGAAATCTTTGTCAAATTCGTTCAAAGCATCTTTCAGAATTTGTACTTGGGCATTTTGGCAACCCAAACTCAAAACGGTCACACCAGCTACATTCGGATTACAGATATAACCCGCCAATAATCGGCAAAGTGTTTCGGCATCTTGTCGTGTACCGCCACAGCCGCCTTCATGGGTCAAGAATTTTATGCCATCAACATTTTTGAAAACTCGTTCTTTCTTTTCAACCTCCACAAATGTATCAACTGAGACAGTTTCTAAATTTTCATTTGAATGATAGGCTTCTACAAGATTCTGAGTAAAAGACTGGTATTGATTATGACTTATGTAGCCCAAATCGCTCAAGAGGGCATTTTTGATTACTTCTAAATTCTGATTTTCACAAAAAACCATCGGTACAAACAACCAATAATTAGCCGTTCCTACTCGTCCGTCCGCACGATGATAACCCATGAATGTTCTATTGGCAAACTTAGCAATATCAGGTTTTATCCATTCCAAATTTACATTTCGATGGTCAAAAGTTTCGGCTTCATGCTTTACGTTGAAAGTTGTAATTTGCTCTCCTTTCTTGATTGCTTGTTTAGCTTTCCCGACCGTGATTCCGTACATTTTTATTAAATCGCCCGTATTGAGGTCATTTTCAACAAATTTATGTTTTGCCGAAATATCCATTAATAAGGTGACGTTCTGCTCTACTTCACCTTTTTTCAAATCGGTCAGAGCGACCCAAACATTATCTTTAGGATGTATTTTTAGTGTTTTCATGCTTGTTAATCAGTGAATAATAAATTTCTTATTTTAGCAGCCATTCAACTAAATTTTTACTTGCTTTAAAGTTTTCGTATTCAGCAGGTAATTTTCGTCCGTTTACATATTCGTTATAAATCCAGGGGTCACCCAGTACAAAAACTCGCCCTTTTCCGATATTTGCAACGGCTATAATTACATCTCCATTTTCCTCCAATATGGCTTTGGCAGGGGCTTTTACAGAAAGCGTTACTAATTCTTTGACGAATATTTTCTTAGTATCTTTAAAAATAGGATGATTTCCTGCAAGTTCAAACTTCCCTTGTTCAAAGTTATCATTTTTTACCATGTTCCTGCTTTTTCCTGTAAATTCTATGCCAAAAACTTTCGTGAGTTCATTGAATTTCTTGGTTTCACAATTGGCGGTATCATTGGCTAAAAGTACTAATGTTCCGCCTGAATTCACCCAATTCTGAAGCGTTTTGATATGCTTAGTCTCAATGAAATTTGGGTTCGTGGTTTCCTTTTTGGTGTCAGGGTCAACAATGATAAATACGTTGGCATTTTTTAGGTTTTCAGTGGTAGGTTCAGTGCTTAGAGTCTTAGTTTTTGCTCCGAAATCACGGATAATTGAGCCTAACCATGAATAGCCAGAATCGAATCTGTCGTTCCATAAGTAATGGAATTTCAGACTGTTACGATATTCATTGTTGAAATAATTATCAATCATAACTGTCTTGTCTTTGCCAATTTGAGATTCCATTAAATCAATTTCTACCAATGCTTGCATGAGTGGTCCAATGGCTTTAAGGTCGTCTGTCCGAGTGGGTTCTTTGATGTAATAATCATAAGTTCCGTCTCGATACGGATTCCCTCCCAAACCTGCCCCACCGACTGCTTTTGTAAAATGCGTGAGTCCGTTGGCATCAGTTTCGATGAATTGTTTTACCAAACCTTCATACCCTTTTTTGATAGCAGGTTTGAAAGTTGCAGGAATATAACCCAAACGCATTGCTTTTGCCAAGCCATACACAAACATTGCCGACCCCGAAGATTCTAAATAATTGCCCGCTTTGCCACCCTTGTCTGTCACCTGAAACCAAACGCCCGATTGAGCATCTTGAAAATTGACCAAAGCCGTAGAAAGTCTATTCAAGATGCCGATTAGCTCATTTCTGCGAGGATGGTCTTGGGGAATATAGTCCAAAACATCTACCAAAGCCATGATATACCAACCCATCGCCCGACTCCAAAACTCTGGAGAGTGTCCATTTTCTTTGTTTGCCCATTGCTGAATCTTGCTTTCGTCCCAACCATGATAGAGTAAACCCGTTTTTTCGTCTCGGGCATATTTTTCCATCCAAACAAACTGATTAATCACATCCTCAAAAGCCTGAACATTCCCCGTCATTTGGGCGTATTCGGCAATAAATGGTTGAGCCATGTACAGACCGTCGAGCCACATTTGGGTAGGATATTTTAATTTATGCCAAAACCCGCCAACCTTGTTACGAGGTTGCCAAGCTAATTGATTTTGTAAAATATCTGCCGCTTTTTTATATTTTGGTAAATTTTGAGTTTGATAAATCGTCAGTAATTGTCTGCCAGACGGGATATTGTCCAAATTATATTCTTCCAAATTGTAGGTACGAATCTTCCCATCTTCTTGAATAAAATGGTCGATAATATGTTTTGAATATTGGTAATAACGAAAATCACCAGAGGTTTTCCAGAGTTTTTCAAAACCCATCAAAACTACTCCGATTTCGTAGTTCCAATTGGCTGGACGTTGGTTAGATGCCTTTGCACCCTCCTTTACGGGCTGTCCGTCTTGCAATAAATGACTGGTATATTTCATCACAACCATCGAATCTGGATAGGTTTTCATGATGGTTGTTGCCATTTTTTCAGCAAGTTGACGAGGAGATTGGGCATTGATTTTGACTGAAAACAGGCAAAAAATCAATATACCTAAAGTGATATTTTTCAATTTTAAAAGATTCATTTTACGTTATTTTATCTTAATATTTTTATTCCGATTTCCATAAATCTGGATAGGTTTTTCGGTAATATCTTTTCTATATTTTAAACCTTCAATTTTGATATTCTGGCAGTTTTGAACCAATCCAACACTTTTGTCTTTTGTCAATAATTGAACATTAATCATCTGAATATCAGCACCTTCGATACAAGTCAACCCTTTATTACTCTGAATATTGATATTTTCGAGGATAATATTTTTGACATTCATTTCTGGAAGTCCACGTATCATGATACCAGTTTCAGCCCCAAAACAATTGACATTTCTGACGTAAAATTCTCGAAAAGAAGGAGTAGTCTCATTTAACTCTTTTGCTTCAATTACTGGCGGTTCGTTTGAATCTCCTTTGAGTGGCACAGGGTCTTTGGCAGAGTAGTACATATCAAACAAAATTGCTTCGCCTGCAATGTCCGTCATCTGAATATCATTGACGTAAATTTTCTCTACAACCCCGCCACGTCCACGAGTAGTTTTGAACCGTAAACCGACATCAGTTCCCGAAAAATTACAATTGGAAACAAACAAATTCCGAACGCCACCAGACATTTCTGAGCCAATCACAAAACCTCCATGTGCATGATAAACTGTATTGTTCCGAATGATAAAATTTTCGGTTGGTACTCCACGTTTTCTGCCCTGTTCGTCTCTACCCGATTTTATGGTAATGCCATCATCGCCAGTATCAAAAGTACAGTTTTCGAGGATTCCATTTTGGCAAGATTCCAAATCAATGGCATCGCTATTTTGGGCATACCAAAAGTTTTTCACTTTTACATTTTTTACTGAAATATGTTTGCAAAGCAAGGGATGAAGCGTCCAGGCAGGAGAATTTTGAAAAGAAAGTCCTTCAACAAGGATGTATTGGCAGCCCGTAAAGCTGACCATATTGGGGCGTAAGAAATCTTTGTAAGTCATTAATTCTTCGGCAGTTGGGCTGGTAATATTTCCCGAAATATCCTTTATGATTTTCCCTGCTTTAGGCAATAAACTACCCTTCAAAGATTTTTCTGAGGGAAACCACGTGTCTTTATTTTCGTTTAAAACTCCACCAGATTTTACCAATTTTTCCCACTCGGAGGCAGTCTGTTTACTTTTTTTGATGGCTCGCCAAACATCTCCGCCACCATCAATAATTCCTTCGCCCGTAAGAGCAATATTTTCGAGATTTTTACCCGAAATAGGAGCTTGACAACGATAGGCTTCTTCGCCTTCCCAAGTAGTAACGATGGTTGGATAATCTTCTGGATTTCGACTAAATTGTAGAATTGCACCCTTCACAATGTATAAATTCACATTCGACAACATCAATATGGGTCCCGTTAGCCATAAACCTTTGGGTATTAGAACGGTACCTCCGCCAGCTTGATTACATTGTTCAATAGCCTGATTGATGGCTTTGGTATTGATGGTAATTCCGTCCGATTTTGCCCCATAACGAGTAATATCAAAAGTGTCTTTTCTGAAAACTGGCGTGTAGAAATGGGGTAGTTCGTATTGATATTTTTCCTCAAATTCTGATTTCTTAATGAAATATTTTAGGGGAAGATTTTCATCAAAAATTGTCTCCACAACGGCACAAGCCATGATGTCTGCCCCGTATTTTGAAAAGTGAGTATCGTCTGTAATACCTTTTGGGAATTTTTGAAAAATGCCCCCTCCGTAGTGCATGAATAATATTTTTGAACCTTCAACTCCTTGATTTTCAATAATTTTAAAACTCTTTGCGTAAAGGTCAAGCACAGGAACATGATATTTTTTACCCATTTCTTTTACAACTTTGAGGTAATCTGTATGCTGTGGAACACACTTTCCTGATTCATCAAATTTGCGTCGCATTACGGGAGTTATCAGTACTGGATTTGCTCCTTTTGCCTCAATTTCTGCAATGTATCTCAGTAAATTTTTCTGATAATCTTCTGGCGAAGCATACCGAGACGTATCCGAAACTTTAGCATCATTATGCCCGAATTGCAGCATTACCCAATCACCTTTTTTTAGTTTGGAAATTACTTTTTGCCAATGTCCTAAATTCCTGAAGCTTCGGGTACTTCTACCATTAACAGCATGATTTTCTATCTTGATAGCATCAGTAAAATACTGCCCCAACATCATTCCCCAACCAGTTTCGGGGGCATCAATGGGTGCTTTCTCTGCCATTGTGGAGTCACCACAGAGAAAAATGGTTGGCTTTTCATTGTCCGAATTACTTTTCCAACTTGTGGTAGTAACTAAGAGAATGATGAGTAACGAGAAGATTTTTTTGTGGAAAAAATGGGGTATCATCAGAAGGGAATTTAAGTGATTATTCAGTGGAATATTGTAGAATTCAGAGACTAAAACTGATTGCTACAATGTTGACGAATTTTTCACTAATCCTCCCTACTATCCTACCAATACCTCTTTGAATTTCAGATAGTTAGCCTTTTTTTCAGAGCTATCATAAATCGCAAAAATGATTTCTTTGAAGCTATTTTTGAAATGTTTTTGAATCACTTCATTGAAATATCCTGCTACTTCTATGGGTTCGTTTCTGAAAACGCCACAGCCCCAAGCTCCTAAAATAATTGATTCAATTCCGTTGGTGACTGCCAAAGCCAGAACCTTTTCGATTCTTGATTTAAAAACCTTTGCAATCTCTGACATTTCTCTATTTCTTTCATGCTGCAACATCGCTCCTTTGTTGGGTGCGGGGGACGTAATGACATCAACTTTTAGAGGTGTTGCCAAGGTATTTCCTTCGTCATCAAACCAAAAAAGTACTTCTGGACTATAAATCATGTAGTCTGAATACAGAAAACTGGGTTGCCCTCGGTTGTATTCGTACATTTTCCAATTCTTTGTTTGCGAGGCATAAAGACTCGATGACCTCGCTAAACTTTCCTCCTGTGCAGATGCTCCGCCCAAGAAACCGCCACCTGGATTTTTGGCAGAAGCAAAGTTGAGAACCGCCGTTTTGAGTTCCTGTGGAGCTTTTTCTATGGCTTCGATGGTAGAACAATTCCAAATTTGGGTATTTGTTTCAAAATCCAAATTTGCCTTTTTTGTGTTTGAATCTTCTAAAACCTCCGCCCAATCGTCAGGGGCAATCGTATAGGTTTTTTCGATTGTGTTCTGAATACCTGCTTTCACGTTTACGTAGGTGTTGTTGTGTTCGTATTGTCCTTTCTCGATAATTTCGAGCGTTCTTTTTGCTGTTTCTATTCTTGTTGATTGTTTCATTTTTTTGTTTTTTATGTAGGTATAAAGAAGCTGTTTAAATTTTTCGTTTTGAATGGAAATTGAGTTCATTTTTAAGCTGATAGTTTGAAAATTATAAGCCCCCAGTGGAACTGATAGCAGAGCTACGTTGAATAATTTTTGAACTATCAGGTTGAAAATGAACCTATTTACAACGAAAGGAATAAGTTTAAACAGCTTCATAATCATAAACTGTCACTTCCACTTCATTTTCGAGTAAAGTAGCTTCAATTAATGGTTCAATTTTATCCCAAGTACCACCTGCAAGTCCACAACCGATGCGGGGCATGAATACACCTGCGGAATTTTCGATGGCAAATTTTGTTAATTTTTCCAGCCCCGACAAAACGGCTTCGTACCGAATAGGCGGATTGCCGTCTTTGTCTTTGTGAATGGTATGTTGCCCGATAAGATTTGCGACCCAAATATCATTTTCAACTTGTACAAATTGAATTTCTCCGAGAGCAAAACCTTCTTTTGACGCAAACCATTCTTTATATTTTTTCTCAGGTTCAGCCCAACGTTTGGACACCGCCAAAACAAAGCCCCTTCCCCAACCACCAATATCATTACAAATGTGGACGATGACTTTGTTTTTGGAAGAAATTGGAGCAGTTGCATCTCCGTTTTTGTAGGTTATTTTCATGATTTTTATTCTTTGAAATGTTTTTATAATTTTGCCAAGCTGATTTAGACAAACTACTTTGGATTATGAAAAATTTACATACAAATCCATCTCAAACTTTGCCTTTATTCGTTAATGAAGATTGGCTAAAACAGGCAATAGAAGAACTTGATACTCGTAAAATGACCGTTGAAGAACGTTACGCATACGAATATGCAGTTTCTACAAATGCCGAAGTAATTAATGCTGAAAAACGAAAAGTAGCCAATCTATTAGCCTTAAATATTTTAACCATTGAACAAATCGCTAACTCCCTTGATGTTTCTGTTGATTTTGTGCTTGATGTACAAAGAAATCAATTAGTGAATTAGTTGTGATATTAGCTTGTTTGTAAGTTATTTTGAGATTCAATTTTCTTCAAAACGATACATAATATCAGTTCTTAAAACATACTTTTCTCCTTGCAAAATCTCTTTGCCTTCGTGTTTTAGTTGATGCTTGAAAATAAGAGCCGAACCTATTTTAGGCTTTACGATTAAATCACCAAAAGCGGTTTCACCACCTTCAAAATCTTCATTCAGATACATCAGTAAGGTATAACAACTAAACTCTGTTTCGCTTCTTTGGTAACTGCCGTCGATGTGTCGTTTAAACTTTTGACCAACTTCATATTTATAAAAACGGAACATTTCATTGAGTCCAATTGCTTCTGAATTTCCGATATTTTGAATACAAAATGGTTGAACTTTTCGCCAAATTTTTTCTGCCAATAGTTCATCGGAAAACATGATCCTGGAATTATTGCGAAGATTTTTCATCATCACTTGCCCCGAACTCGTCTGGACTTTTGCCTCTTCGTAACCTTGTTGTTCGCTCCAAAGAATGTAATGCTCACATTCCTGAGCCGTAAAGAAATCTTCTACCAAGATGATGTCTTCGGTGAATTTTGTTGTTTTCATTTGATTCAGAAGGTTTTTAATTCCTATTTTACACACCGCCCCTCAAGCCCATCTGCCCAATAATGTTTTCGCATATATTCTTGAATAACAGTCACGATGGTTGACGCAAATTTCTTACGATTGGCATCAGTATCTCTAACACCCGTGAAATTGCATTCTATCTGAATAGCATCCAGTTCTCCGTTCTTTTCTGAACCATAAATTTGGGTGGTATAGCCTCCCGAAAAGTATAATTCTCCCACCTTTGGGGCTACATCTTGCTTACTCGGAACGGCTGGATAGCCTTTTTCTTGAAAGAGTGTTCCCAAAGAATTATCTCCTCTCAGAAGATTTGGGAACGCAATATTACCTAAATTTTGGGTTATTAAACTCCTAATGCTACTTCGGTTAGCGTAACTTTCAGTGATTAATTGGCTGTCTGTTTTACGCAAATCGGCATCGTCCAAAAGGTAGCCCAATTCTAACCGTTGGGCTGTGTGTCCGTGTCCGTGTAAGTCAATCAAAAGTCCCTTTTTATGCGTTTTGAGAACTTCTTGTTTGGCAGTTTCAATAAACTGCGTATATTCTCGCCAAGCCTGTTGTGCCAAAATATTTCCGTTGGCAGCCTCAACTATTTCACGATTAGCATCCATTTTTACTCGATGCAAACGATTGATAATGGTGTGAGGATAACAACCAATTCTCGTAACCATAATACTATCAACAAGTCTGATGAGTTCTTGCGTATTGGCATCGGCGGTGGTAACACAGCCCGTACAATTACGGTCTGGAATGTCGGTTGGTTTGAGCGAACCACCGTGCGGAGCTGTGAAAATAATCGGTAAATTACCTGATTTGTATTCGGTAAAATCTCTCATTCCCAACACTGTAGTTCTTGTAAACGACTGACTTACGTCAATTGATTGTTTACAGGAGACAATCCAAAATACGAATATGGATAGTATGTATTTCATGGAAAAATGGTTGTTTTTATTCCTGAATTTTCATCATTGGATATTTTTTACAGATGTATTCTCTAATTTTCTCTCAATAAATCCCGAACCTCCATCAAGGCAAAACCCAAAAGATTTGTGCCTTTCCATTGCTCAGGATTTTCAGTATTTGGATTATTGATACCTAAACCAATTCCCCAAATTGGGTCACGGGGGCTTGCTTCGACTATTATTCGGTCTTTGGTATTCAATAAAAATTCTTTGAGGTCTTTGTTCTGAGAAAATTTATGAATATTCCCTTGCACGACAATGTCAAAGCACTTTTCTTTCCAAATTTCTACTTCAAAATTCTGAACTTCTCTGCCAAATTTTTTGGCTTCGGCAGGCGTATTGCAAGCAATGATTTTGGCTAATGTTGCGGTATCATTAAAAAGCCGAGCCTTTTCAGCCATCATCCAATGTTCGGCTGTTTTGTATTCCATTTCGTCCACCACAAACGATGAAAACCACCACTGACTAAAACAGGTTTTGGTAATAGAGCCATCCAAACTTGGTTGATGTCCCCAAAAACATAAGTATTTGAATTTCAATCCATTATTGATTGAATTGATGAGGTTTTGTTTGTTGTATTTCATGGGTGGTGTTTTTTATTTAGTCTATCGGCTAATTCTTCTATTTCCTTTCTCTTTGCAATAACATTTTTCCAATCTTCTGGGATGTTTTCATATCCATAATAAAGTCCTGCTAAACCACCAGTAACACAGCCAGTTGTATCAGTATCTTTACCAAGATTGACTGCTTTGAGGACTGATTCTGCATAGTTTGAAGTTTTCAAGAAACACCAAATGGATGCTTCTAATGTATGAACTACATAGCCTGAACTAAATATTTCTGCCTCAAAATAGCTATCAATTGGACTGCAATCATAAGGAATTGTATCGTTCTGTAAAATGCGATTATACAAGCCCATTTCTTTCTCAGAAGCTATTGCATTGGCGTTAAGAAATTGATTTACAGTCTCTTGCACCATTGACAATGCCTTGTATTTTTCTTCACCTTTCATCAAAATTAAGGCATATTCCACATAAATAAAGCATCCTAAAACTGACCTTGTATGTGCATGAGTAATGCCTGAAACGTCTTTAATAATCTGAAAGCGTTTTTCGATTGGTAAATCTTTGACTAAGAAAATGATTGGTAAAATTCGCATCAAAGAACCATTCCCATTATCCTCTTCCGCACGCCCTCCTGATGTGTATGGATTGTTTGATAATTTTAATGCTTCTAAAGCACAAGATGTTGCGATTCCGATATCAAACACTTCTTCATGTGCAGTCCAGTATGCTTCATTTTTCCATTTCAAAAATAATTTTCCGATGTCTTTTAAATCGTATCCTTTACAAAGGCTTTCAGCTAAACAAAAAGCTAAGGAACTATCGTCTGACCATGTTCCAGCAGGTTGACTATGAATACCATTACCTGCCATAGAAGTAACAGGTTTTAAACTTAAACTATATCTTGATTGAAATTCCACGGGTACGCCCAAGGCATCACCTACGGACAACCCCATTAATATGTCGAGTGCTTTATTTTTCATTGTTTTATAATTTATGGTAATCTTCTTTTGTCTGAATCAAGATTTACCCCTACCTATCATTAAAATATTTACTAATTTTTACCGTTCTTAAAAAAATAAAAATCATCCTATGAAATACTTTATCCTACTAATCTCATTTCTAATTTTTTCTTGTAAAATAGAAGAAGTTTTAATTCAAAATAAATCTACTTCTAATCTTCAATCTGGTACTATTGATAAGCCAATTATGTATTGGGGCAACGTGAAGCGAGATAACGAATATTCAAATAATGACGAAAGAGGTGTAATGCTTTATTTTTTCAATGAAAATGAAATTCTTTACAGATTACCTGCAATTGAATGCCGTGGAGGATTATTTTTTTTCTCTAAAACTAAGCAAATCAGAAATGAAATCTCATTCAGTACTCCCAATGAAATTAAAGAAAATTATCACACAAAATACATTGTGGATAAACTCTCAGTTCTAAATGATTCAACAATTATTGGCTCTGATAACACTGTTTTTAAAAAACTTCCTCAATACCCAGAGGGCGATTATGGTTTGAAATCATGTTTAGCTAAAAAAATTATTACTACAAATAACTATTCCCCTTAACCCCCTCAAAATCAATCTCTTCCAAAATAACTCCATTCTCAAAAACCGTTTGTAAAATATCTTCTCCGTCTTCTTGGAGGGCTTTTGTGAGGTACTTTCCGTCTTGTTTTACTAATTTCAAACGTCCTCTTTTGCTCTTTTTGCCGTGGTCGGTGGCGGGGTCTTTATACACGTCTCGGTCTTCGCCGTTGATGGTGGCACAACTACATTTGAAGGCAAATTTTTGGGTGTCTCTGTGTACTTTTTGTAGCAAAGCCCCACCCATCCCGAAGGCAACATTGTCGGCACTCCAACCATGTTTTTTGAGGTGTTCCAAAATCTCGCCGATACTCTCATAATTCACGCCATCGCCTTGGATGATTCTGATTTTTGGATTCAAGACTTTATAACCTTTTTCATTGACGGTATAGCCAATTTTTGCTCCCAAAATCTCCGTACATTTCAAGACTACATCCTTCGGCTCGCCACTGTCTGGGCGTACTACCAACGTGCCATTTCTACCTAAAATTTCGTCTCTCAAAACCTCTCCCCAAAGATTTTCACAGGCATTATAAATATCATAACTATCACTCACGACAGCCACCAAACCTTCTGGATATTGACTTAGCATATTTCGGTAGGCATCGGTTTCATTTTCTTTCCCCCAACTCGTAATCGTACTATGTTCTGCCGCAGGAATACTGAACCCAAACATTCCGTCAGTATTGTAGTACTCCTGAATAAAACTCAATGCCGCCACAGTGTCCGTTCCCATAAAATTGACCAAATGAGCCGCCCCACCAATACCTGCACTTTGTACGCTACTCACACCTCTAAAACCAAAATCATGGAGCTTAAAATCTATCGTAGCAGGGTCGCCTGTTTCTTCTAAGTATTTAGTTATCAAAACTTTAACTTCTCTGCTAATCGTTGCTACGGTACAAGGATACCACAATTGCAATAACAGTGTTTCCAAGAAATTTGTGAGCCAAAAACAGTTTGGGTCGGTGTTTTCTATGGTCAGCATCACGTTATGCGTAGGGATAACCGTCCCCTCTGGCACAGCCTTTATGCGTACGGGCAAGTGCCCGTCGTGGGTATGCAAGATGTATTCCCAACCGTCTTTATTGAACAGTTTTTCATCCCCAAAATGGGCAGCGTACATCTTGGCGGCACGGTCAATTTTCGCTTGACTGACTACTTTTCCTTCCAGATATTCTTTCAATAAATACTGTAAACCAAAGAAAGTTATGCCTTCAAATTCGCCTCCACGGCTCTCGAAATAGCTATAAATTTGGCTTGTTCCCGCAGGATATTGTTTGTAATGACTGAGCTTATAGCTGTCTGTCAAAAGCATGATGTTCGGTTGCATTTTTTTACGGTTTACGTTGAACGGTTAAAGGTTCACGGGTTTCTGATTTTATAAATTAAAGTGATAGGGTTTTGAGGTAAAATCTTTTTAATATGTAATTATGACACAAATGTAATTAAATAAAATTAATACATCCAAATTTATTTGCGTAAATTTTACACTTTATTAAAATATGGTTGATTTAATGTATGTAGAGACGTTTGAAGAAATTTTGCAACGTATTGATAATCTGAAAGTTGACTCGCCCAGACAATGGGGAAGGATGGACGTAGCCCAGATGATGGCTCATTGTGTAGCTGGTTTAGAAACAGCAGTTGGCGACAGAATTCAGCCACAGAGTCTTTTTGGTAAAGTGGTTGGAAGATTTATGAAAGGTATGCTAACGGACGATAAACCGATGTCAAAAAATTTACCCACAAGTCCACAATTTACGATTGTTGATGTCCGAGATTTTGAAAGAGAAAAAAGTCGTTTGATTACATTGACTAAAAGACTGAGTGCAGGTGGCGAAGATGGTATTACGAAAAATCCACATCCATTTTTTGGTAAAATCACGCCCGCCCAATGGAGTAGCGGACAATGGAAACACCTCGACCACCATTTGAGACAGTTTGGGGTTTGAATTCAATGAATGAATGAGTGAATGATAGAATGTGAGAATATTGTCTTGTGAAAAACATTCACTCATTCTATGACTCATTCATTCTATCATTGTGCAACTCATTGCCCCTTATCATACGTGAGTTTAAATTTGCTTAAATCTGGTTTGAATTTTCGAGGGCGATTTAGCTCGTGATTATAGATAAGTTGTCCGAGATTTTTCATGAACGGAAAACCTACTGTTTCGTAGTCGTATTTATCATCATTGAAGATTTCATCCTCGTTGCAAAGTAAAACCGTTGTTAATAAAAATTCTATATTCTTCTCAAAATCAACAATGTATGCATTATCCAAAAGAAAACCGTAGGCATCTCCTACTTTATTGAAAATCCTCATATTCTTGTTCACCACGTCATTTTTCTGACTTCCATACATCAAAAATTTGCAATAGGTTGGGTAAAATTCTACGGAATCATATTTCGGATAAATACTTTCCGTTGGCATTTGCGACATATACTGATACACAAAACGATAATCTTCTGGCGTGAGATTAAAGCGTTTTTTTGCTTCTACGGCTTCGGGAAAAAGAATAGATTTCAGAATTTCCTGTTGTTCACGAATCGGAAAATAATTTCTTTCCGAAAAATCCAAAGGTTCATTCACCAAAGCGTCCCCTTTCAGATAGCCTTTCCCCAATTTTGTACTACTAACAGGCTGGTAATTTTTAGTAGCATTTACCATAGGTTGTTCATAAATCACCTTGTCACCGTCCATGAATTTGATAGGATTTGTCCTTCTATTTTGCTCAGGATTCATGCCCACTTGCAGACGATGCACAATCCGAGTATTGGTATGACCTTTGGCTGCAAGTCCTTCATTAAAAGGTTCTTGTCCGATAAATTCATAGAGTCTATTAAAAGCGTCATTATCAGAAACCATCAATATTTTTTTGATGTAATGAGCCACCGACGGCATCCCTTTTTGGGCAGTAGAATCATTGGTGACGGGCGTATGTTTCTCGTATTCTGCCCCCGTGAGCATGACAGATTCCTTGGTTAAGCCTTTGATTTTCAGATTATTAATCTTTTCTAAAGCCAACATACTCGCAGGGAATTTCACGGTACTGGCAGGATAAAAATACTCGTTCAGGTCAGTTCTATATGAGTATGATTTGAAACTCGGACGATTTTTTTTATCCCGATTGATTTGCGTATAAAGCACCTGAATTCGATATTTTTCGGGATTTTTGAGGAAATTCTGAAATTGCTCAGGCTTCGTAGCCAATAGTTTTTCAATAAAATTATCTTGGGCTTGGCTTTGTACAGACATTGCAAAACAGACAAAAATGAGGATAAAGATTTTTTTCATTATTCAATAATTGATACACAATGAGAGATTGAAGGAATGAGAGAATGAGTGAGAAGCCATCCTATCAATACACTTGTAATCCAAAGATAATGAGTTTTTGAAATTTTCGTGATAGATTACAAAAAAAGCCTCTCGAAATTAGTTTTCGAGAGGCTTTTGGGCAAAATCACTATACCCAATTTTACTTATCACTGATATTTTTGTTTTACGTTTTTTGCAAACTCAATAGAAACATCTGCTATATCTGCAATTTGGTCAAAAGTATAAATACCCTGTTTCAACAGAAACCGAACAAACTTTGTTTGCTCCTCTATTCTTGCGGTTTTCTGCCCTACAATGTATAGAATATCATTTTCGTCCCTTACTATATTTGCTATGCTGTCCATGACTTTATCTATTAAAGGTTCTAAATTACTTCTTATTTTTGAAAGTATAGCCTAATTCAAGACCGAAAATTGGAATGAAAGCGGAGTCCATCAATAGAGACTTATAAGAAGGAGATTCTGCAGAACGCTTCTCCGTTTCCCATTCTTTAATGTTAGGATTTATCTTATCTTGTACAAGAATTGTCCTGAAATATGTTGTTGAGATTAGATAAGTCGGAGAAAATTTCAAGTTCCAAAATAATCCAGAACCATTCATTGCAGTGTAAGCTCGAATTCCAAAGTTTGCTGATAATAAAAAGTGTTTAGTGTGGAAATTTTTTATATCCAAAATAGATTTTTCTTCCCCAGAAAGACAATAGCCCCCATCAAGACTTTCCTGCTTTCTAAAATAAGTTGCTCCTAAACCAAATTCATACGCACCGTGTTTGTTGGTTTTCAGATAAGAAATTCCTACTGGAAAATTGTACCATTTTTCGTACTTGTAAGCAGGAATGTACAATGCCCCAATTCTGAAAGCTAATTGGTCTTTGTTTTTGAGCAACATTGTCTGTTCAAATCCTATTGAGCCAATTGTGCTACAACCGCCCAATTCAAGCGAAATACTACGGCTTTGTCCGAAAATACTACATTGAACCAAGAAGAAAAACGAGAAGATGTAAAATTTTTTCATGATTTTGAGGAGCTTTTGTTCTGAGAATCTAATGAAGCTGTTTAAACTTTCTGTTTTGTTCTAAAATTAAGCTATTTTTAGAGCCAGATTTTTAAAATTCTTGACATATAGCAGGGCTACATTGAAAGAATTTTGGAAAGCTGGATTTAAAAAGAGCCAATTTTAGACAAAAGAGAAAGTTTAAACAGCTTCATAGCTATACAACGCTGATTATCAGTATATTATTTCAAAACCTCAATCCTTACCACGCCATTTTCTTGGTTTTCGGGGCTTCGTTCATTTGCGTAGGTTACTCGTACCA
>JAAFJL010000035.1 GCA_013298865.1 Cytophagales bacterium
CACAGCAAAATTAACCAATAAATTTTACTTTTCTTGAAAATAACAACCACGCCAATATCAACAAAAGCATCAGAGTTTTCATTCAGATTCGTAACTTTGTATAATTATGCTGGAATGGTTATTGTAATTATTCTGCAATCCACACTCGCAAATCAACATTTTCAGAATGTATCAATTAACAGAAAAATCATCCATATTAATTACAGGTGGCACAGGGTCTTTCGGCAAGAAATTCGTTGGCACTATCTTGGCTCAATTTCCTAATATCAAACGTTTGGTTATTTACTCTCGTGACGAACTCAAACAGTATGAAATGGCTCAAACTTTCCCTCATTCCAAATACCCAGGTATTCGTTATTATATCGGTGATGTTAGAGACGCTGACCGCCTGAAACGTGCCTGTGAGGGAATAGATGTTATTGTTCATGCGGCTGCTCTAAAGCAAGTTCCTGCTGCCGAAAGTAACCCGATGGAGTGTATAAAAACTAATATTTTTGGTGCTCAAAACGTCATAGAGGCAGCTCTTGATTGTGGCGTACAGTCCGTAGTGGCACTTTCTACCGACAAAGCGGCTGCCCCTATTAATTTGTACGGAGCAACAAAATTGGCTTCTGATAAACTTTTTGTGGCTGCCAATAATATCAAGGGAAGTAGAAAATTAGCATTTTCGGTAGTTCGTTACGGAAATGTAATTGGGTCGAGAGGTTCGGTGATTCCTTTCTTCATGGACAAGAAAAAGGAAGGAATTTTGCCAATTACGCACCCAGATATGACTCGTTTCAATATCTCTTTGGAAGACGGCGTGAGCCTTGTAATGTACGCTATGGAGAACTCTTGGGGTGGCGAAATTTACGTACCTAAAATTCCTTCTTATAAAATCACGGACGTTGCAGAAGCAATTGCTCCGAATGCCCAACACGAAATTGTGGGAATTCGTCCTGGCGAAAAAATGCACGAAGAAATGATTACTGTGACTGATTCGCTTTATACTATCGAATTAGAAAAATATTACGTGGTTTGTCCAAGTATTTCTAACTGGTCAATGGAAGATTATTGCAAAGCCTTCAACGGGAAAATAGTAGAATACGGTTTTACTTATGATTCTGGACAAAATAAAGAGTGGCTTTCGGTAGAAGAACTCCGCCAACAAATTATTGATCACGTGGATGCCGATTTTACGGTGTAATTATTCTGGACACAAAGTCACTCTAAGTATTTCACAAAGTTTCACAAGTTAAAGTATTCTTTGTGTTACTCTGTGAAAACTCTAAGAAACTCAGTGTCCTAAAACTTAATTTTTAAATCAATGCAAGCAATTCCTTACGGTCGGCAACACATTACCGATGAAGACATAGCCGCAGTTGTGGCAACGTTGAAATCCGATTTCTTGACACAAGGTCCTCAGATTGAGGCATTTGAAAAAGCCTTCGCTCAGGTTATTGGTTCAAAATATGCCGTGGCACTTTCTAACGGAACTGCCGCTTTGCACCTCTGTGCAATGGCTTTGGGAGTGAACGAAAATTCAAAAGTTATTACTACTCCTATCACTTTTGCGGCATCAGCAAACTGCGTACGATATTGCGGAGGCGAAGTAGTTTTTGCAGATATTGACCCAAAAACCGCCCTGATTGATATTGATTCAGTAAGGAAATTATTGGAAGCAAGCCCCAAAGGAACATACCACGGAATGATTCCCGTTGATTTTGCGGGTTATCCCGTAAATCTGGAAGAATTTAGGAAATTAGCGGATGAATACGGACTTTTTATTATTGAAGATTCTTGTCATTCTCCTGGTGGATATTTTACTGATAGTCAGGGAGTTAAACAAAATTGTGGTAACGGAAATTTTGCTGATTTAGCCATTTTTTCTTTTCATCCTGTAAAACATATTGCTTGCGGAGAAGGCGGGATGATTACTACAAATAATGAGGTTTTGTACAAAAAACTTCTTCAATTACGGACTCACGGTATCACGAAAGACCCTGCTTTGATGCACGAAAATCATGGTGGTTGGTACTATGAAATGCAAACCTTGGGCTACAATTATCGTTTGCCTGATATGAATGCAGCCCTCGGACTTTCGCAATTACAACGTTTTGATGAAGGACTTGCAAGGCGTAGATTCATTGCCAAAAAATATGATGAAGCCTTTGTTGGAACAAACATTAAGACAATTTCTGCCCCCGAAAACTTCGGACATGGTTATCATTTGTACGTCATTCAAGTAGAAAATCGGAAGGAATTATATGATTTCTTACGGACAAAAAATATTTTTTCTCAGGTACATTACATCCCTGTACATACGCTACCGTACTATCAATCAATGGGTTATAAAAAAGGAGCGTATCCCAATGCTGAAGAATATTATGCCAATTGTCTGAGTATTCCGATGTATCCGTCCATGACAGACCAAGAACAAGAGTATGTGATTGAACAGATTTTATCTTTTTGTCAATCATAGGTTTAGGACGGAATTATGCAAAAAAACAGAGAAATTAATCTTGATATATTGCGTGGACTCATGTCTTGTGGAATAATGGTTTATCATTATTTATTTTGGCATAAATTCCCCAAAGATTATAGCTTATTCATTAACAAAATTGGTTTGTACGGGGTATCCATTTTCTATATTTTGAGTGGTATTACTTTCTTTTTAGTCTATAAAAACGTTGATTTTAGTGTACTAAAAAACTTAAAAAACTTCTGGATTAAACGCTTTTTTCGGATATTTCCCCTGTTCTGGGTTGTTTGTTTCGTTACGGTAGTTGTTACTAAAAATCCAGTAAGTTTAGAGAGAATCTTGCTGAATATCACAGGTTTATTTTCAATTATTAATCCAAATGCTGCTCTTTGTACAGGAGGCTGGTCTATCGGAAATGAACTGTTTTTCTATTTACTTTTTCCCGTTTTTCTAATAAGTTTTCAATTAAAGCGATTCTATTTTTGGATAATATTAGTCTGTACAACTATCATTTTTGGTTATTTTGCTTTTAATGTAATCAGTGAAAAAACCAACTTAGAAACTCAGTGGAATGAGTACGTTAATCCCCTAAATCAGATGCTTTTTTTTGTATCAGGTATCGGGTTAGGTTTTCTGTATAAAAATTTTAAAATCCCTCAAATACATAGTCTCATAATTTCAACTTTATTGTGCGTAATTTTTGTGTGGTATCCCAACGAATCCAAACAATCAATTGCATTGGTGAGTAATTTTAATAGAGTTTTACTTTCAATTATTTGTTTAGCATTTACTTATTTTTTTATTCAGATAAAGATTCCAGATAACCTTATCAGTAAAAAATTGAGTGTATTAGGAGAAATTAGTTATTCTATATATTTGGTGCATCCTCTCGTATATTTTGCGTCTTCTCCTATTTTTCGACTCATAACAAAATTTATACCTATACAAGCACCTGTTCGGATTTGTATATTGGTAACAGCATCACTTACAATCTGTTGGTTTATATATCATTATTTTGAAAAAAGATTTGTCCAATTTGGTAATGAAATAGTTAACAGAAATATCAAAAATTTAGCACAATGAGCATCAAAGAACAATACCTTAAAAATGGATTTGCCATCCTTAAAAATGTTTTTAGTAAAACGGAAATTGAGCAATTCAGAGAAAATGCACTCAAGCAAATGACCTTTGACGAGCAAAATGGGCAGGTAACTTCTTACACAAAATCACAAGCAAAACATGGTATTGGAGATATTCTGAGCAAAAAATATTTGGATAACATTGTCTTGGATTCAAGAGTGATTCAAGTAGTAAAAGAAGTTTTGGGTGAAAAAATTGTCTATTTTGGAGATGGTTCGTATCAGATTGGAGTTGGTTTAAGAGGTTTTCATCGTGACAATGTTGACCGAGAATTCAAGGGCGGTCCAGATTGGGATTTTGATTATAATATCATTCGATTCGGATTGTATTTGCAAGACCATAAAAAATATAGTGGTGGTTTAAAAGTAAAAATCGGGACACACGAAAACCCTACTGGAAAATCAACTTTATTAGACATTGAAGAAGGAGATTTGATTTTTTGGAACCTGAAACTTGTTCATAGTGGCAATGCCATTCGATTGAAGGTGATTCCTAACTTACCAGTAGATTATTTTGAGAGATTTATTCCAGATTTTATTAAAAAAGATGAGCAAAAAGAAAGAATTGCTATGTTTTTTACTTTTGGAGTGAAAGGTCAGGCATTCGACAGATATATTAATGAGTATGTAATGAAAACGCCTAAGTTATTAGAAGGGCTTCGTCAGTCAAAATATTCTGATAAAACTGTACAATTAGCTGAATCTTCAGGTGTTGAACTTTTCGATGTTATAAATCATAAAAATTAGTTTCCCTATCAAAACTATCGCCATCATAACTGCCCGTGGAGGTAGTAAACGTATTCCCAGAAAAAATATTAAACTTTTTTTGGGCAAACCAATCATTGCGTATTCAATTGAAGCAGCAATCAATGCTGGAATTTTTGATGAAATAATGGTTTCAACGGATGATGCTGAAATCGCTGAAATTGCTCAACAATACGGGGCAAAAGTTCCCTTTGTCCGTAGTGCTGTAAATGCGAATGATTATGCCACTACGGTAGATGTATTGTTGGAAGTTTTGGAGTTGTATCAGTCTGAAAACCAGCACTTTGAACACGGTTGCTGTATCTATCCGACTGCTCCTTTTGTAACAGCAAATCGTTTAAAAGAAGGTTTTGAAAAGTTGATTTCACAGGATTTAGACTCACTTTTTCCAGTATTGAGGTACAGTTTCCCTATCCAACGTTCCCTAAAAATTGAGCATGAAAAATTAGCATTGAACTATCCCGAACACCTTCTGACACGCTCTCAGGACTTGGCTCCTACCTTCCATGATGCAGGGCAATTTTACTGTTTCAAAACGGATATTTTATTGAAAGAAAAGAAATTACTGACTCAGAATACAGGTTTTATAGAACTTTCAGACCTCGAAGCCCAAGACATTGATACCCCCGAAGATTGGGAATTAGCAGAGTTTAAATACCAGTATTTAGCTAAGTAGGGGGTTGTGTAAAAAGTATAGAGTTGAAAGTATTTTTCACCAAATAATATTCTGAAATAATCTTTGAAATCTCAATTTTAAGTATATTATTTGGAAATATTCAATTTTGCAGAATAATATTTCTGCTTAAAACTTTTAACCGAGCGACGGTCGCTCATAGACTTTAGACTTTTTACACAACCCCAGCCTGCCACTAAGATACTGATTACCAATAACTTAAATAAAACTTTGTTTTCTTTGATTCTTTGTGGTAAAGATTGACCACGCAACTACAAATAAAATTCCACTACTTTATCTATAATATGCTGTTGCTCTGTTTCTGTGAGTTCGTAGAATAATGGCAACCTAAGAAGGCAGTTTGTGAAGTTATCACTATTGGGTAATTCTGCTGTGGTTGCTGATTGATGAAATGGACTTTTATGGAGTGAAATATAATGGAAAACTGCGTATATCTCATTGATTTTCAGATGCTTAATCAACTTATCTCGCTCTTCGATAGAATTACAAAGTAGGTAAAATAGATGCCCATTATTGGTTGCATAAACGGGAGTTTTTGGGCGAATTACCTTCCCATTTTTCTCCAAAACATCAAAAGCTCTGAAATATTTTTGCCAAATTTGCATCCGTTTTGCCTGAATATCATCCAAGTTTTCCAATTGGGCGTATAGGTATGCCGACACTAATTCGGTTGGTAAAAAAGATGAACCTACGTCCACCCAATTGTATTTATCAACTTCTCCTCGCCAAAATGCCGAACGATTTGTTCCTTTTTCCCAAATTATTTCTGCTCGTTGTTCAAATTGCGGGTCATTCACGACTAACATTCCGCCTTCTCCTGCGATAATATTTTTGGTTTCATGAAATGAAAATGCTGCCAAATGCCCAATACTACCCAAAGGACGACCTTTGTAATAGGAGTTCACAGCTTGAGCGGCATCTTCTACTACGTAAATTTTATGTTTTTCTGCCAAAGCCATCACAGCGTCCATGTCGCAAGCCGTACCTGCATAATGCACAACCGCAATTGCCTTCGTGCGGGGTGTAATGAGGGCTTCGAGACTATGAACATCTAAATTCGGATTGTCTGGCGTACTGTCTGCAAACACAATTTTTGCTCCCCGCAAGACAAAAGCATTTGCCGTAGAGACAAAGGTGTATGAAGGTACAATGACCTCATCGCCAGGTTGAATATTGAGCAAAATCGCTGCCATTTCGAGGGCATCCGTACAAGAAGTTGTGAGTAAACAACGACGAAAACCATACTTTTCCTCAAAGAAATGTTGACATTTTTTGGTAAAAATGCCATTACCAGAAATTTTTCCAGACTTTACAGCTTCCTGAATATAGGTCAATTCTTGCCCTGTGAGATATGGTTTATTGAATGGAATCATGGGTTTGTGGTAGGTTGTGGGGGTGGTAAAGAGTTGTTATAGATTAGATGCTTTGACCATTTTGCAAGGTTCTTGTTCAACTTTTAAAGGTCGAATTTGAACAAAGTTCAGGCTCTCCAAATAGATTAATAAAGCCTTAGATTCCTTACTATTATTGAAGGATACCAAGAAATCTGTTTGTGATACCGAAGAATTATTTGCTCCCATTTTCGTGTTATTTATAGATTACAAATATACATTTCAAAGCTGAATTCACACAGTTTTGAATTATGTTGTATGTATTTGACTATAAGATTTTTGTATATGATTAATCGCTATCGTCATTAATTAAAATAAGAAACCAATTTCCTTGTTCATTTTTGAATACATAAGTAACGTTTACTCCTGTATCTTCTATTTGAAATATCAGATGATATTCATTCGTATTTATTTTTTTATGTGAAATCACATATTTAGGAATAGTTTTCAACTTCGTAAAATTAGAAAATATCCAATCTTTCTGTTGAATAATACTTTGGTCTCTTTGCCCTGACTCTCTATCGTCTGTTTTTGATAATAGCGGAAACTTTACCCTCTGAATTTGAAAAATTGAATCTGAGCTAAATTTATTTAAAAATATTTCAAAATTCTCTTCAACCCTATTATTAGATAATTTTGAGGGCTGATTTTTTTTTGATTCACAACAGGTGATGATAATGGTAAATATTATGAGAAAAAGGTATTTCATTTTGCTTATGCCAAAGGTTAAAAGTGTTTTAAAACATATAATCCTATGTTAATTACACGCCTTGAACAGAATCTTCAAGAGCAATTTACAAAGTAATTCCTAAATATAGAACGTGAACACTATCACGATTCCTATTCCTGAAGTTCTGATAATTTTATTTGAGAGATTAATGCTATTTTTGAACCAATAAACCAATTGATACAAAATGTACGCACTCAAAAATTGTAGAATTTTCACTTCCGAAGAAACACTTGAAAATCATGGTGTCGTGATTGAAGGTTCAAAAATCAAATACCTTTTGCCCGAAAACCTATTAAATCCAGATATTCAATCTTTTGATTTACAGGGACTTAGTGTCGCTCCTGCTTTCATGGACATCCAAATTTATGGGGGCGGTGGTAGCCTTTATAATTCTGATATTTCTGAAAATACAATTGCCAAAACCTATCAGGAAATTCGCCGTTCGGGAACTACCCACTTTCAGATTACCCTATCATCAACGCCTCTTGATGTTATGCTTGAAGCTATTACTGTGGCAAAAAATTATATTCAAAACGGAGAAAAAGGCTTGGCTGGTTTGCATTTAGAAGGTCCGTTTTTCTCTTTTCCAAAGCGTGGGGCTCATGTCGCTGAATTTATCAGAAAACCTTCTGAAACTGAACTCGAAACACTCATTCATGCTTGTGAAGGCTTGCCTACATATATGACAATTGCCCCAGAGGAATTTACGGAAAATCAGTTGAATTTATTACTCAGAAGTCCGATAAAATTAGCAGCAGGACATAGTTCAGCAACGTATCAAGAAGCAAAAAATGCCTTTTCTGTTGGAATTGGGCGAGTTACGCACCTTTTCAATGCCATGTCGGCGTATCAAGGACGTGAACCTGGTTTGGTTGGTGCAACCTATGATTCGGAGGCTCGTGCAAGCATTATTCCAGACGGAATTCATGTGGATTTTGCTTCGATTCGGATTTCAAAACAAATCATGGGCAAGCGGTTATTTTATATTACTGATGCCGTGACGGCGGATGTGTCGGGAGATTATAAATTCATTTTTGCAGGCAACCACTATACCGACACAAAAGGAACATTGTCAGGTTCTGCCCTAACGATGAATCAGTGTCTCATCAACTCTGTCGAAAAAGTGGGTATTTCTTTGGAAGAATCTCTCAGGATGGTCTCAACCTATCCCGCAGAAGTTTTGGGATTGGATGATTATTTAGGGAAAATTAAGTCTGATTATCAGGCAGATATGGTAATTTTTGAAGAAAACTTTTCTCTAAAAGGATTGATTGAAGGTGGTATTTTGGAAATGTTTTCAGAAGAATAACATTAATCTATCGCCAGTACGCTCAAAAGTGTTTGACTTTTCATTTCGGTTTCTTGCCATTCTTTGGTCGGGCTGGAATCTTCTGTTATGCCACAACCTGCATAAAGTGTAGCGACCTGATTTTGAATTTTCATGGTTCTGAGGTTCACAAAAAGGTGACTTTCTTCTTGGATATTGATAGGTCCAAGAAATCCACTATAAAATTCTCGTTGGTGTAATTCATGTTCGGCTATGAAGCGTAGAGCTGGCTCTTTGGGCATACCACAAACCGCAGACGTAGGATGAAGGAGTTCGGTCATGACAGTTCCTAATTGCGGGAAATTTACCGCATTAGTATCAACCGAATAGTCTGTACGTAAGTGCATCAGGTTTCCTGCTTGAATGGTTTTTGGACCACTTTCAATGTATTCTCTCAATCTAATTTTCTTGAAACACTCAATAATATAACGACTTACAAAGGCTTGTTCTTCAATTTCTTTATGTGACCAACGGATTTCTCCTGGCGAAAAACGTTCCCCATTTGCTCCTAATGCAGATTGTGTACCTGCCAGCGACATTGTCTTGAAAATTCCAGTTTTGTCGATACTCACCAAAGTCTCAGGCGTTGCTCCGAGCCAAATCGAATTATATTGTGGTAAAAAAACTGCTGAAACAAATGCCAAAGGATAAGCATTACAGAGTTTTTGGAAGGCTTCAATCACACTAAAACCTTCGGGAAGTGTAATATTTTTTGTTCTTGAAACAACAACTTTTTGCATTTCACCTCTCTCAATCGCTCCGATAGCATCAGAAACTATTTCCGCAAAAGTCATCTCATTGTATAATTCTTGAATTGCGGATTGCTGAAAATTTGATTGCTTCTTTGGCTTATTTTCAATGCTTAGATTTTCCTCAAAATTATCTTTTACGGCAATATTTGTATCAAAATTGTTTGGGATTTCCTGATTCTCTTCATCAAAACGATAATACAAATCTGCTTTCAACAACAAAGAATCACCTTGAAACGGGCTAATAACAAAGCCAGAAGCGAGTTCTTCAAAATCAACTTTAACGTTTGTAGTTTTTCCAGAAAGGTCAATCAGCAATTGTTTTTCGGTAGTGCGGGGCAAACGCCATAGTGCTACTGGAAAGCCGTCCGCTAATGCTTTTTGCCATAAAGCCTCTATTTTACCAAATTGGGTGGAAATATGTGATGTTGTAGTAGAAAGCAATTGATTTGTCGGTCAAATTTTGTGTAATTATATTAGATTTTAGCTCAAAAATATATTTGTTTTTTTAGTCTTTGAAGTGTAACATATTGTGAGAAATTCTTGTTCACAAAAATCAAAAATAGATGATAAAGGATGAGTAAAACTTTTGGAGAAATAATTAAAGCCAATAAAGTCTGAAAACTAAGTATAAACCACCAATTAAAAATGACCACAGTTAACTCTTATATAAACATTTCAATAACTTTTTTCACTTAAATAAGTTTAAATAGGATAAAAATCAATATCTTCAACATTGAAATACCGTTTTAATCAAAAAGAGATTGTGTATTATGTATTAAGTACTAAGTATTTGTCGCTGAACAAAAATAAGAATTAAAGTATTAAAATAAAATTCTGTTTTTAAGGTGTAAAATTTCTTAATACTTGAGACTTAGTACAAAACTCCAAACTATCCACAAATCATTTTTAATTCAACAAATTTATGAATTCATTTTTTCCCACAAATTTTCGGAAACTATTATCAGTTTTCGCCCTATTTTTCACGTATTCATCTCTGGCACAGAATGTTACAGGAACAGTCAAAGACGATAAAGGTCAAACCATGCAGGCTGTCAGTGTGTCACTTCAAGGTACTTCCAAAGGTGCTGTTACCGACAAATCTGGAGCTTTTTCCATCAACAATGTTGCGGCAGGTAAGTATGTTATCGTAGCTACTTTCATTGGTTTTAAATCAAGCAAAAAAGAGATTACGGTAGGTGCGTCAGGAGCGTCCGAGGATTTTGTTTTAGCAGAAGATGCACTCGAATTAGAATCAATTATCGTAACGGGTACTTTTGACCAACGTACCAAATTAGAGTCTTCAGTTGCGATTACTACGATGAATGCCAAGAGTATTGAACAAAAAAATTCTCGTGGTACTGGAGATTTTTTACAGTCAGTACCAGGAAACTTTGTCGATAACTCTGGTGGAGAAACAGAAGCCAAGATTTATCCTCGTGGTTTAGTATCTGCCAATTCTGGAAATGGAACGGGGTATCGTTATGTTTCTCTTCAAGAAGATGGGCTACCTGTAATGGGAACTTTGCTTGGTTTCGCAACGCCCGATATGTTCCACCGTGTGGATGGTACAGTTGGTCGTTTCGAGGCTATCCGTGGGGGAAGTGCTTCGGTTACGTCTGCCAATTCACCAGGCGGTATTTATAATTTTATCTCGAAAGAAGGAGGAAAACAATTTGGCGGAGATGTAAAAATTCAACTCGGAAGTTACGGAAATAGTCGTTCTTTGGTCAGAACGGATTTGAATTTTGGTGGACCTATTGCCTCTGGTTGGGGCTATAATATTGGTGGTTTTTACCGAAAAGATGATGGCGGAAAAATTATACCTTTTCCTGCCAATGAAGGTGGTCAAGTAAAGTTTAATTTAACAAAGAGAACAGAGAAAGGTCACATTAAATTATATGCTAAATATCTGAGTGACAGAGTAATAACTTATAGAAATACTGCTTTTACGGATTTAGAAACACAAAGTGCTTTTGCAGGTTGGGACAATAATTACAGTTCAACTATTGCAACTTTGAAGGGTACTTTGCCAGACGGAGAGTTTTTTAAAGACAACAAATCTGCAACTCGGTCTTGGGATTCTAAAAATGGAAATAAAGTTACTTCTACCTCGGTGGGCTTAGATATTAGCCATGATTTAGGTGGTGGGTTTTATATCAATAACAATGCAAAGTATTCTGCCATTAGTAACCGCTATAACCAGATAACTGCCGAACAAGTTTTGCCTACTGCGGCGTTTAATGCCTTCGGAGCATCATTTATAAAAAGTGTAGCAACTGGCGAAGAACTTTATAATTTTGTAGCCACGAATCCTCCTACAGTTCCACTTAATAAGATAGGTAATTTTATTATGCTGGTTGCTCCTTTAGATATGCGAAATGATTTTACAGATTTCCAAGATTTATTGACTTTTACGAAAAAGGCAGGTAATCATTCATTAGCTTTTGGAGGGTACTTTGCAAGTAGCTCAGGGACTTCTCGTTGGGACGGTGATTTGTCAGCACAAACTTTAGAGCCTAATCCTCGTGTATTGCAAATACAAGCAAATAACCCATTCAAAGCAGCAACAGGTGGCACACCAGCATTATTAGACCTAACTGACGCCAATGGATTTTATGCCTACAATAGTATAACGTATGTTAATTTTAAAGATAAAGTATCAACAATGTCAGGGTTTATCAATGATGTTTGGCAAGTAAATGATAAAGTAAATATTGATGCAGGAATTCGTTTTGAATCAATCAATCATGTGGGTAAAAAAGAAGGTTGGAACCGTGCAGCTTTGGGTACTTTGCCACTTCCTGCGTCTTTGGCAACGGTTAATCAACTTGGTGGTGACGGAAAGTATGGAACAAGATTTGATACTGACCAAAGAATTGGAAAAGGTCAATTCTTTGATTTTGACTTTACGCACTCGTATGTGTCAGGGTCTTTAGGTTTGAACTATAAACTTGCACAAAACACCGCACTCTATGGGCGTTATACTTTCGGAAATAAAGCCCCTGATATGGATTTTTACATCAATAACTATGTAAATGTACCCATCGTGAAAGGTCCAGAGGAGAAAATTTCCCAGGCTGAAATTGGTTTCAAGACAAATTCTAAAACTTTAGCTTTAGCTGCAACTGGTTTTATTTCAAACATGGCAGATGTACCTTATACGATTTTGATTTCTAATACGGTTACAGGTGAGAGTTTTTACACACCTCCAACCTTCAATAAATTAAGAACGATAGGTCTTGAATTAGAAGCAAATTATCATCCAGTTAATGCCTTCAACTTGGCGGTTTTAGGGACATTCCAAAGTGCAGAATTTACGGATTTCTCTTTTTATAATGTTAACGGTTTCCTACAACCAGTATTTATTGGAGAATCATATCCTAAAAATAATCCTTCAACTGGAACGCCATATCTTTTTGCAGACAACCGCTTAACGCCTTCTGCTCCACAGGGAGTACCAAACTCAGCTATCCCAGAAGGAACAAAAAGTTATCATGCTATTGAAAAATTAGATGGGAAAAAAGTAGATAATTTACCAAGTGTTATTTTGGATGTTACTCCTTCATTTCAAGTGGGTAAATTCCTTAATATCTATGCTAATTGGAGATATACAGGCGAGCGTTTTTATAACAAACAAAATGCTTTGACAATGCCCGCTTACAGTGTAATCAATGCTGGTTTAACGCTGACGTTCAGCAAGTTAGATATTGGTGTAAGAGCTAATAACTTGGCAAATAATGCTGCTATTGTATTCCCTGATGGTTTAGGAAGACCTGGTGCTGCGGGTGTTGATGCTATTAAACCTCAAGATATTCAAGCTCATAAAGCTGCAGGTTATCCTTTCTGGGGACGTACATTGTTACCACGTAGCCTTACAGTTTCAGTAGGATATAAATTCTAAAAAAATCGTTGTCAGTTTTTCGATGTTTGATTTTAGTTGCGGGTCATTACCTAACGTCAAACATCGAAAAACAACCAACGATTACACCACTCTACCATCCAACAAATTAATAATTCTACTGCCACATTCTGCATTTTTTTCTGAGTGCGTCACTTGCACAATTGTTACTCCTTCTTGGTTCAAAGTTTTGAATAATTCCATGATTTCTTCGCCCTGTTTCGAGTTCAAATTTCCTGTTGGTTCATCTGCTAAAATCAAATTAGGTTTCGTGATTACCGCTCGGGCAATGCCTACTAATTGTTGCTGTCCGCCAGAAAGTTGATTCGGAAAAAGATCTTTTTTACCTACAATATTGAACCTATCCAAGACATCAGCGACCATTGCCTTACGTTCAGAGGATGACATTCCGTGGTACAATAATGGAGTTTCTATGTTTTCATAAACTGTTAGTTCATCAATCAAATGATAGGCTTGAAAGACAAAACCAATGTGCTTTTTGTAAAGCTCTGCTCTTTGTTTTTCTTTCAAATTCAAGACAGAATCTCCCATGAAATCATACGTGCCTTCGTTAGGTTCGTCCATCATTCCCAGAATATGCAAAAGCGTGGATTTGCCCGAACCCGAAGGTCCCATAATGGACACAAACTCGCCTTGATTAATTTGGATACTTACATCACGAAGTACAAATGCACGATTTGCTCCTGCATTATACCAACGGAAAATATTTTTGAGTTCTAACATATTAATTTGAAAATTTGAAAATGTACCAATTTGGAAATAGACATACAATTATCCAAGACAAGATTATGCCAAGAATATAACTATTTGTTTTTCAGATACTTATAAATAAGTTTCCCCTCAAAAAGTGTTCGGTTTTGATACATCATAGTTCAGAAGTGGACAGTTTTTCTCTTTCTTTTTTCCAATCTAAATACCCTTGCGTGGCTAAACCCAAGAAAATAACGTAAAGAAAAGAGGTAATATAAAGGTCTTTGTACCAGAACATTCCTATGTAAATAATATCCGCAAAAATCCAAAGTAGCCAATTTTGCAGGTATTTTCTTGTCAGCATCCATTGGGCAATTAGGCTCACTACACTGGTTGTGGCATCTACATAAGGCAGGTTGGCATCTGTTCTTTGTTGGAAAAAATACCCCAATGATGAAGCACAAACAATAGCAAGCAAGACCAATGGAAACCAGTATTTTTTTGGTAAATCGCTAACGGCTAATTCTTCTTTGTCCTTACCCCCGTGTAGCCATGCGTACCAACCATAGACGCTCAGGACGAGGTAAATAATTTGCAAACAAACTTCAATATAAAACTTTGTTATAAAGAAAAAGTAGGCGTAAATAGACACGCTTACGATGCTCCAAAACCAAGCCCAAACATTTTGGCGTACATTGTACCAAACACAAATGACACTGGTGACAGAACCCGAAATTTCGATCCAGTTATTTTTAAAAAACAGAATGATTTGCTCCATTATTAGTAATTATTTTTGCTGTAAAAATAGGGGAGGAATAATTAAAAATTAAAAATGTAAAATTAAAAATTCAAATCACTGATAATTAGTGAGTTATAAAACAAGATTCGCCAGACAGCCTTCTTCATGGGTTATGATTACCTGTATTTTTTCTTTATTTTTACGGAAATCCTTTTCATTGGAAATGAATAATTTGAATTCTCTTAAAGTTTTTGTGGAATTAGTGATGTAGGTGTAGTGACGAATAGCATTAGTCCACTCTCTAATGACATCGTGAACGAATGCTATTCGTCACTACCATAAAATTTCCGTAGAACAATAATTTGAAATTAATTGCCCTAATTTCCAAATTGATAAATTCCTTACTTAATGACTACTCAAAAAAAAACTTGGTTTCAAGAAAACCTACACGGCGATTACCAAATCTGGACGGTCGTTGCTTTGCTTTCTCTGATTAGTGTCGTGGTGGTTTTCAGTGCCACAGGACGCTACGCCATTATCTCTGGCGGTGGCACATTTTCTTTTCTGATTAAACACGGGGCTTTGGTGGCTTTGGGCATTGTGGCAATGTGGTTTTTTCATCGAATTGACTATCATTACTATGCCAGAATCTCTACTTTTGGGGTAATTCTTTCCATAATTTTACTGATTTATGCCTACAAATTTGGGGTAAAAATCAACGATGCGAGTCGCTGGGTAAGGATTCCACTCATCGGGATGACCTTCATGCCTTCCGATTTGGCAAAGTTGGCACTCATTACCAATTTGGCAGGAATGTTAGCTCGTAGGCAGCACGTTTCCTACAATTTCAATGAACTTTGGCCTATGCTTGCCAAAATCATTCTGGTCTGTGCGTGTATCGCCCTCACGAACGTTTCTACCTCAGCTTTGCTTTTTGCAACGTGCTTGATGTTGATGTTTTTTGGCAGAGTACCGTGGCAATATTTGGCAACTTCCATGCTCGGAATTTTTCTGGCAGCAACACTTTTGGTCATGACGGGTACGGGAAGTCGTATAGAAACTGCCCGTAATCGGGTTATTAATTATTTAGATGGTGTAAAAGGTATCAAGAAAAAAGATGCCGACAAAGACACTGATTATCAGATAGAAAGGAGTTATTATGCCATTGCGAACGGTGGTGTAATTGGCAAAGGTCCAGGAAAAAGTCAACAAAGATATTTTCTTTCTCAGGCAGATTCAGACTTTGTTTATGCCATCATTGTAGAAGAATGGGGTATGGTTGGCGGAGTAATTGTGCTGTTGCTTTATCTCTGGTTTTTGTATCGAGGGATGAAAGCCGTTGATAGTTCTGGTCGGGCTTTCGGGGGCTTACTTTCTGCTGGACTGACCTTTAGTTTGGTCATTCAGGCATTGGTCAATATGGGGGTAGCCACGGGTGTTGGACCTGTGACGGGGCAACCGCTACCCATGATAAGTATGGGAGGTAGTTCGCTGATTTTCACAGGAATAACGGTTGGAATTATCATTTCTGTGAGTAGAGATAAGGTGAAAGATGCTGTGATTTAAGAATTATTGTAAGGGTGGAAGAATTGTTTTTGTGAGAATTACCGCAAGGACGGAAGGACGCAATAGTTTTCCATATCTCCACCCTTGTGCTAAAAGGCGAAAAAACAGATATACACTTTGCGTCTTCCCGTCCTTGCGGTAAAAAAAGTATTTTATGAAAATGAAAAAGAAAGGCGATTTGCCTACGAAAGTTTGTCAGACTTGCGGAAGACCATTTACTTGGAGAAAAAAGTGGGAAAAAGTCTGGGAAGAAGTAAAATACTGCTCTGATGCTTGTCGGAATAAACGATGAGATTTTTTATGTTAAAATCCGACCTTCGTAAATATTATCTTCAAGTAAGAAAACAACTTTCTGATGAAAAAATAGCGGCTGATAGTTTGGCAATCAGCAAGGTTTTTTTTCAGGAAATTGACCTATCTTCTATTAAAACCATTCATGTTTTTCTTCCAATTGCAACTCAAAATGAAATAGACACATTTCTGATAATCAATGAGTTGCAATCAAAATTTCCCCAAATTAATATTGCCATTCCTCGGAGTAACCCAAGGACTTTCGAGATGGAAAGTTATCTTTTTACAGAAAATACGATTCTTGAAAAAAACCAGTGGAATATCCTTGAACCAAAGCCTGAAACTTCCCAAATAGTACTGCCAACTGAGATAGATTTAGTCTTGATTCCGCTGTTAGTTTTTGACAAATCTGGCAATCGGGTTGGTTACGGAAAAGGTTTTTATGACAGGTTTTTGTCTGATACTCGCCCAAATACTTTAAAAATCGGACTATCTATTTTTCCCCCAATCGAAGTAATTAGTGATGTTTCTGAGTTTGATATTCCTTTAGATATGTGTATTTGCCCGAAAGATGAAACATCAAACGAGTTTCAGTTGTACCGAATTTAAAAGCACAGGAGAAACTCAATCCTTCATTGAAACCCATTGAAGTTCAACAACAATTTTTAAGAGTTCGGTTTGTTTATGACCGTCAGTTGATTGATAATCCTTTGGCTTTACAAATTCCGTTACTTCAATCACACGACCCAGAAGTAAGTTTGAATTTTTTGAAATATAAATCTCAAAGAAAGGCATCAAATATGATTGGCATTATTCCTGCGGGAGTGTCATTGTATGCCATTTTTTACCGAGAAAAAGTATCGGACGGTTTTTATTGGTCAATTGTAGGTAGTAGTTTTTTATTGAGAACCTATCTAAATATCCGAGCCACTAAGCATTTAACCACAGCCATCGGGCGATACAATAGCCTTTTACCCAATCAAGTAGGCATTCAGTTTGAACCCCTACCTGATAACCAACAGGTACTTGGGCTAACTTTTACTAAGAATTTTTAAGACTTTCCTGTAAAGTGCAGGTTTTTTAATTTATACAATCAATTCATAATCAATTAGTTAAAATGAAAGTAGCAGTAGTCGGAGCCACAGGTTTGGTCGGTGGCGAAATCCTAAAAGTAATGGCGGAACGTAATTTCCCCGTAACAGAACTCATTCCAGTAGCGTCAGAGCGTTCGGTTGGTAAACAGGTTGAGTTTAAGGGTAAACAGTTCACAGTAGTGAGTTTCGAGGATGCTATAAAGATGAAACCTGATTTTGCAGTTTTTTCTGCGGGCGGTGGTACATCAACAAAATTAGCTCCCCTTTTTGCAGCAGCAGGAATTACCGTTATTGATAATTCATCGGCTTGGAGAATGGATCCAACAAAAAAATTGGTAGTTCCAGAAATCAACGCTTACACACTTACAAGTGAAGACAAAATTATTGCTAATCCGAACTGTTCGACAATTCAGATGGTGGTGGTGTTGAATCCTTTGCACAAAAAATATAAAGTTAAACGTGTGGTTGTATCTACGTATCAGTCAGTTACGGGTACTGGAAAGGCTGCGGTAGATCAACTTTTTGCAGAACGTGAAGGGCGTACAGACGTTCCTGCGGTGTATCCGCACAAGATTGACTTGAATGTTTTGCCACATATTGATGTCTTCTTGGACAATGGTTATACCAAAGAAGAAATGAAAATGGTATTGGAAACCAAGAAAATCATGATGGATGATTCTATCGCTGTGACGGCTACAACGGTTCGTATTCCAACAATTGGTGGACACTCAGAATCTGTAAATGTTGAGTTTGAAAATGAATTCGATGTGCAGGAAGTGATGGATATTTTGGCAAAAGAAGAGGGCATAATTGTTCAAGATGACCCAAAGAATTTTGTTTATCCAATGCCAATTAATGCCCACGGAAAGGATGAAGTTTTTGTAGGAAGAATTCGTCGTGATGAAACTCAACCCAAGACAATTAATATGTGGATTGTTGCTGATAACCTTCGCAAAGGTGCTGCTACAAATGCCATCCAAATTGCAGAATACTTAGCTGCAAAAGGTCTTGTGGGGTAGGAATAATGATAGAGTTTTGAATGATAGAATGAGTGAATGTTGCTGATAATCAAATTGTTGAGATTTGAATTGTTGTAACTCATTGATATTCAAATTTCATTGTCATATACTTTTCGCAAACTAATTTTATTTGAGTAAAACAAAAAAGCCGAAGCGTTTACTTCGGCTTTTTTGTTTTACCTCTGGTTCATCATCTTTCGCAGTCCGTAGAATGTTCTTTCTAAAAGCCTCATGTCGTCCGTAATGATTTCGAGAGAGCCTTGCATTTCAGCTCTGAAAGGAAGTGTTTTGTCATAATTTGTTTTTAGCCCATCCGACAATTTTATCTTAACTCTGTATTGATTTCCCATCGGAGTTGGCTCGATTTCTTGGATATTTCCAGATAAACTACCGTATTCTTCAAAAGGGTAATTGACTAATTTAATAATCACTTGTTGCCCAACTTTTACTTTCCCAAAATTCTGAGCCGATACATTTGCCATTGCCACAACAGGTTGATTTTTGGGCAAAACAGCAAAAAGGGTATCACCTGAACGAACAGTTTGATTTTCGCTAAGGTCTTTCAAGAAAGTCAACTCACCGTCGGAGGGTGCAGTTATGACAAAATTTTGTTGCCAGTTTGCCAAAAGATTATCAATATTTTGGATAGATTGCTGAATGTTATCTCGGTAAGTTCTGGTTTTTTGGACAAACTCAAAATCCAATTCAGAAAGTTGCTTTTGCCTATCCGAAAGTGTTAAGCTATTCTCTACCAGTGTTTTAGCGTACGTTTCTTTTTCTTTTTTCTTCTGAATAAAAGCATTTTCCAAGTTTAAATATTCCAGTTTCCCATAGACTTTTTCTTGATACAGTTTTTTATCGGCATTGTACTTTATCTCGGCATTATTGAACTCCTCATTGTTTAAATCAACCTGACGATTATTGATGACAACCATTTTTTTATAATCTGTAATTTGTTGGGTCAAAATCGTTCTGCGTTGCTGATAAATGGCATCACCCATGAGCCTTTCTGACTCCTGATAGTTTTTCAGAAGACTATTGTATTCAGCTTGTAAGTCCCCGAAAGTCAGGGCATTAGAAGGAAAAGAAACTTTTGAAGAAGTATTCTGAAGGTAATTTTTTAATTGCTGAGAAAGTGTTTGTAGCACGGGTAAGTTTTCTAAGCGAGTTGTATTTTCAATTTCTGCCAAAAAATCTCCCTGCTTTACTTCCTGATTGGGTTTTGCCAATAATTTTTGTAACCGCCCAGAAGCCCGTGGAATAACTTTGAAAGGAGGTTTTTCAGTAGTAATCATTACACTACTTTTAATGATTTCTGGGTATTTGATATACCAAGAAGCCACTAAACCCAACACACCCAAAGCAGCGATTACGGTAAGTCCATAGCGAATAATCCCAGCAGGGCGTTTGCTCAGAATCTCATTAACTTCCTCAGAGCGAAGTTCAAGATTTGGGCGTGGAGGAATCAGGAATGTCTCAGGTTCTGAGCCATTCAGATGAACCGATTCTATTTCTATGTCTTTTACGTTAATTTCCATGAGGTTTTGTATTGCAAAGTTTTTTAGGAATGTTTTAGTCTCGAAAATCGAACAAATCAGTTACCCAATTCTAATTGATTTTTTACTAAATCATAATACTCGCCCCGCTTTATTGTAAGGCTTTCATGTGTACCTGTTTCAATAATTTCGCCTTTATGTAGTACCACAATTTGGTCTGCATTTTTTACAGTACTCAGGCGATGTGCAACTACGATTACAGTTCTACCCTGAAAAAATTCGTCGAGGTTTTCTAAGATTTTCTTTTCGTTATTGGCATCTAAGGCGTTGGTTGCTTCATCGAAAAACAGGTAGTCTGGTTCTTTATAAACCGCTCTGGCAATGAGTAGGCGTTGTTTTTGCCCCTGACTAATCCCATTTCCTTCCGAGCCAATTTTAGTATTTAACCCCAAAGGCAGACTTTCAATAAACTCCATAATATTGGCTACTTCGCAAGCATGATAGAGTTTTTCGAGGTTCGGACTTTCATCGCCCAAAGCTATATTTCTGGCAATAGAATCTGAGAAAATAAATCCGTCTTGCATTACAATACCACATTTGCCACGCCATTGTTTAGCACTAACGCTATTCAGAGGAGTTTTATTAACCAAAATATCCCCTTTGACTTCATAAAATTTCAACAATAATTTCAATAATGTTGTCTTTCCGCTTCCACTCATACCCACAATAGCAGTGACTTTCCCTTCTGGAATTTCGAGATTGAGATTCTTTAAAACAGGCTCATTTCCTGCTCCTGGGTAGGTGAAAGAGAGATTTTTGAGAGAAAGCCCCCTTGCCCCCAGAGAGGGAACTTTCTCGAACGATTTGGGGTCTAAAATTCCCCCCCTGGAGGCAGAGGCGACCGACGCTTCGGGGGTTTCCTCATCCTCCAAATCATGAATTTCGTTCAAACGTTCCAAGCTAATTTTGGCACTTTGGGCAGACTGGACAAACTGTATCAGAGATTCAATCGGAGCATTCAACTGTCCGATAATATACTGCACTGCCAACATTGTTCCCAGCGTAAGCTGCCCGTCCACGACGGCTTTAGCAGTAAAGAAAGTTATCAGAATATTTTTACCTTCATTCAAGAAAAACGCTCCTGCTTGTTGGTATTGATTGAGTGCCAAACCTTTAGTCTGAAACTGGAACATTTTAGTCTGAATTCGTTCCCATTCCCAGCGTTTCAGGTGTTCGGCATTGGCTAATTTTATTTCCTGCATTCCTTGAATCAACTGCACCAAAGAACCCTGATTTTTAGCAGCGACATCAAACATTTTGAAATCTAATTTGCGTCTTTCTTTCAGGAAAATCATTACCCACAATGCGTATAGGATTGAACCTACCATAAAAATCAAGAAAATGGGCAAACTATACATCGCTAAAACTCCCCCGAAAATGACCAGATTGACCAGAGAAAAAAGTGTGCTGAGAGTTTGCCCCGTCAGGAATTGTTCGATTCTACTATGGTCGCCGATGCGTTGCATGATGTCACCAAACATTTTTGTATCGAAAAACGACATGGGCAGTTTCATCAGTTTTATCAAAAAATCAGAGAGAATCGAGAGATTGATACGGATACTGATGTGTAATAAAATCCAAGAACGGATAAATTCCACAACGGTTCTACTGGCAAAAAGCATCAATTGGGCAATCAGCATGACGTAGATAAAATTGAGGTTTCGGGTCTGAATACCCACATCCACAATTGATTGCGTAAGAAAAGGGAAAACCAATTGCAAGCCACTACCCACCAGCAAACCAACGGCTAACTGGAACAATAATTTTTTGTACGACCAGAGATATTTGAGAAGATAAGAAAAATCTAAACCCGTTTTTTTATCCTCCTCAGTCTCGAAAAATGCAGGCGTAGGTTCTACCAAAAGAGCCACACCCACAGGCTGACCGTCCTCTTGGGTAGTAGCCCAATGTTCACAGAAATCAGCTTTAGATATTTTGCGTAAACCTTTGCCTGGGTCGGCGAGTAATAGCTCCCTGCCTCCAGAGGGGGCAAGTACTACAAAATGGTTTTGTTGCCAGTGAATTATGCAGGGTAATGGAGCATCGTTTATGAGTTTTTCAAAAGGGACTTTAACGGCTAAGGTTCTGAACCCCACACTTTCGGCAGCCTCGGCAATACCCAAAAGCGAAACACCTTCTCTACTAAAACCAGAAGCATCACGCAATTTTTGGAGATTTAGGTTCCGCCCGTGGTACTTCGCAATCATCCGAAGGCACGTAGGACCACAATCCATTTGGTCGAGTTGTTGATAGAAAGGGAATTTAGGCATGAGTTTTAGGTTATCAGGAGGAATCTGTTAAATAAATAGAACGTCTAATATAAGGATTTTATTGGACGTTCTACTGATGGATGGAGAAAAAGCACAATTTCCATCTTATTTCTTCTTCAATAAATCATCAAAGATTTGCCTAATTTTTGGGTCTGATGGGCGTGGTGCGTCTTGGTTGATAAATTGACCTTTTGAATCCATTATCATATATCTTGGTATTGAAGAAATTTTATACTTTTTGGATAGAGTTGAATTATCCCCCTCAAGTAATAAATAACTTTTACTTTCTGAAAGCCCAATCTGATTTGTAGCTATTTTCCATGCAGTAAGATCTTGGTCAGTAGAGATATAAATAAAATTTATCCCTTTTCCCGCATATTTCTCTTCTAATCTTTTAGAATGAGGCATTTCTGCACGGCAAGGTCCGCACCAAGATGCCCAATAATCAATATATGTAAGTTTATTTTGAGAGGCAATATTTGTAAATGAGTATTTTTTTTCGTCTTGAGATAATAATTCTAACTGGTTATCAACTACTTCAAAAAGTGAAAAGTGTTTATTTCTTACAGACTTGTGTAACAGAGTATCAGTAGTCGTATTCATGAATAAATCATAATATTTTTTGCCAATGCTTTTTGAAAATGAGTGAATAATCCTATCTAACTCTCTTTCTAAAAGGTGATTTTTATAACGAGCTTCAAAAAGGTTAGTTTTAGTCAGTTCATCATATATTTCACAATAATCTCTGTTTACAGAATCATTGAATTTCATTTCTTTGGCTTTTTCAACAAAAAATTTATCCGCAATTCTTTCCGATAATTTGTAATTATATCTATCAGGGTAAGTAATTATAGAATTCTTCCTTTCTTCTATGAGCTTTCTTGCAGAATCCAGACTAATATGGGACTCTAAAATATTTAAAGAAAGACATAGGTTATCAAACTTATTTCTATTAAAATCAGCCGTGATGTCAGATATTAAACCACTTGTTTGGAGTGAATCTATTATGCGTATTGCTGATTTTACATAGATAGGAATTTCTTTGAATGCCTGAGTTTTAACTGTGTTTTTTTTATTGGGAAATTTTATGGCATCTTGAATTGAAATAAAATGAAGTGGATTTAGATACCTTTTGATTAGAGTAGTTGGATTTAGGTTTTTCAAATATAATAATTCATCTATTTTAAACTCATAAGAAGGTGTAGCTCTGTTTATGATTGTTATTTGTATTTCGTCTCCTTTAAGATTTATCCTTACTTTATCTCCTTTTTTTACAAGTACTTCAACCTCTTTTTTTAAAGTTTTACATCGAATAAGATAGTATTCATCTTCAGTTGAAAAAGTAACAGTTGTTAATGTATCTGTCAATGAATGTTTGTTTATTACTTCTTTACCAGTAAGGTACTGCTTGTCAAAAACTATTACATACGGGAAGAGATAAAAAAAGTTCTTGTACTTATCAATGGCTTGTTTAGTTTGTTTTTCGATAGATAATATTATAGTATCAGCCTTACTTTTTTCATTTATTGAAGCAAAGGAAGGTAGAGAAATAAAAGCTAATAAAATTATGATTATTGTTTTCATTGTTTCTTCGCATGATTAAGCACTTTTATATTTATAATTTTCATCTTATTTCTTCTTCAATAAATCATCAAAGATTTGCCTAATTTTTGGGTCTGATGGGCGTGGAGCGTCTTGATTGATTAAAACTCCATTTTTATCAATAATCATGTAACGAGGTATTGTTTTAAGTTTATGTTCTTTAATAAATTTAGAGTTTTCAATGTTTAAAATTTGGAAACTATTGTCTAAGTTGTTGATTTCTAAACGCTCAGATGCTTTATTCCATTTCTGATAATTATCATCCATTGACAAAAACAATATTTCCAGATTCTTATTTTTATAGTTTTGAATATGACTTTTTGAGTATTTCATTTCTTCAATACAAGGTCCACACCAACTTGCCCAAAAGTCTATGTAGAGAACTTTACCCTTCTTTTTTTGTAATAAATCCTCTATGGTAGTTTGTTTCTTCTCTAAGGTTAATAAATGCAGGTTTGAAGGACTCTTAAAAGAAAATACATCTTTTTGGTATTTTAACTGAGCCTTTTCGATGAGAGTTTTATCGGTAACTATTTCAGTAAAATTTTTAACGTATTTGTCAACGTCATCATGAAAGTACCTGTCAATTTTGTTTAAACTGATGTAGAGCATTCTCTCCTTTAATTTAGGACTCAACAAAGTTGAATTCTTTACAAAAGTGAAACTTTCTTTGGGGTCTCTCAGATTCAAATACTCAGATGTAGTCCACTTTGCTTTTGTCGTGAAATATTTTTTTTCAAAATTATCAAGGCATTGATTAAAATACTCATCATGAAAACTCTGTTTATCCAATCTCTCATTTATTTCATTTAGAGCAAGTGTAGAATCAATCGACCCTGACATTATTTTTAATTTTAACAATAAATTGGAATATTTTTGCTGATAAAAAGTATAAACAGCATCGGAGATGAGATTGTTTTTGTTGAGTGAATCCAGAAATTGTTGGGTATTGTTATTTAGTACTTCCATTGAAGGAACTAACAATTTACCCATTTGATTTTCGAGATTTTCGTTGTATAATCCTTTCTCATATCCTTTTCTTAGTTGTTGGTTTTTACTTTCTTGCGGATCATCAAAGAAATGTTTGAAGGCTACACTCCAAGTGTCATACGCCTTACCAGTTGTTAAGTATGATTCTGTAAATTTTTTATTCAGACTATTCTCAATATTGAAATCTTGAGGGGCATAATTATAAGATGAATGTTTTATTACAACTGGTTTATTTCTATCAAAACTCATGATTAAAGAATCCCCTTTATGAACTAAAAAATCTTGAAACTCAAAGAACCCCAAATACCTGCGAACTATTACTTGATTTGAGTAGGTTGAGTAAGATGCCATTTTTTTACCTGCAATATCTTCAAAAGAAATCCTCTCAGCTTCCAAATCGTCATAAAAGTCCAGATACTCAACCCTTCCTGTCTTCATTGTTTTTGTTTTAAGGTCACCATTAAATTCAGGTTTATCAATAAACTGGATATGAACTACTCCTTCATTTGTATTTTGAATAGAATCAACTTTGTTTACAGGCTTATCTGTAACATTTTTTGAATTTGTTTCGGTGCAACTTGACATTGTTATACCAATAAACACAACGCTTAAATTTAGGAGAAAATACATGGGAAATTTCATAGTTAGATTGATAAATGAACGGAATTATAGACTTTATTCAGATACAACTAACGACTGAAGAATGGAGAAAAGTACAAATTTTACCTCATTTCTTCTTCAATAAATCACCAAAGATTTGCCTAATTTTTGGGTCTGATGGGCGTGGTGCGTCTTGGTTGATTACTTTACCATCCTTGCCTATTATCATATAGTGAGGAATTGTCTGAATTTTAAATTTTTTTGCAAAATTTGATTTGAGACCATCAGCCATATTAAAATTTAAACTCTTAGTTAAACCTATCCTCGCAATTGCTTTTTTCCAAGCAGATAGATTTTCATCCATAGAAACATAGACAAATTGAATTCCTTTCGTATTATATTGTTCGTTTAATTCCATAGAAAGAGGCATTTCTACTATACACGGGGCACACCAACTCGCCCAGAAATCAATATATTTAATATTCCCATCATCTACATTTAGAATATCATTCCATGTATAATTTCCAAAATCTTTGCTCGATACAAGTGGACTGTTCAAAATATCAGATCCAACACCAAGATGTTTAGTATCAATTAAAGGTTTATAACTTTTAACTGCATAATCTTTTATAAAACCTTCAGCAGCATACTTTACATATAGAGATAATATTTCTTCTGTCTTTTCATTTCCTGTTCTCACTGCCAAAAGTAATAGATCATATAAAGCTACTTCTTTAGTTTTATTTTTTAGTTTTTGATTAGCCAATGTCATCAGATATTCCAAATTTGGCTTTTCATTATTTGTTACTGCAAAGTAGTATAAATACCCAAGAATTGCCCCACGATAATCATGGTTAAAATATATTTCCTCATCGAATTTTATCCATTCGTCTATCTTATTATCAATCAGATTTTCTCTTTTTTTAAAAGTTCCGTTATAGATTGAATAATAAGGGCTCATTAAGTGTGAAAGCCGCTTATAATAAAAGATTTTTTCTACTTGATTTAAAAAGTTATTACTCAGAGTATGATTTTTTTGATAATTTTCAAGAAAAAGCATTCTCGACATGAACAGTTTTTCAACGACATCTAATCTTTCAGAGGCAGTTAATCTTAAAGGTAACTCATCACCAAAACCATCAAAAAGTCCTAATTTTTTTTCCATCTCAACAAAAAAACTTAGTTCATTTGTGCGTACAGAATCTTTTGAAACCATACGTGTAAGCCCATCACTACCTTTTTGTACAAGAAGAGATTCATTTTGATAAACTAAAAAGGAGTTAACCGTATTTACTCCATGAAATCTTGAATATGATGTCAATTTATTTGGAATACTATCAAATACAGTAATAAGGACAGGAGAATTTATATCAAGCACAAACGATGTTAAAGTATCTACTTTGTTAACAATAGGGCGTTCAAGAAAAAATCCATTATAGTAAAACTTAAATGGATTTGTTTTATCTGATTTTAATAATAACACCGTAGAATCTGAAATAAATAAGGGTTTGATAAATAAACATGTCCCCAAACTTTTATTTGTTTTAAAAACAAATAGACTTACTAAAATCAAAATGTATTTTTTCATAGTATTTACTGATAAACCATTTCTAAATAGTATTCTAAAAATAAAGGAGTTATTTTAAATGGCAATAAAGGTAAAATTCGCAATCCCATCATGAAATAACTCCTCATAGTGATTAGCAACCATTTCCACAACACCACCCATAACCAGCACCAAAATCTGCTACTAAGCCAGCAGCACATATCTGAGCTTCTCTTTTAGTAAGAGCTGCAGAAGCAACAGTATATGTTCCATTGCTTGAAATATTCCAAACATGACAATCAGCAGTACCGCCATTTAAACTTTTCATCTCACTTTTACTGAGAATATTTTTTTTAAAATTACCAAACTTTTTCATTAAAATAGTTAACTAAAAGGATAGAATCTACACCATGTAGATAAGGTTTTTTAGTCAAAACAAAATTGAAAATTCCTTTTTAGAATCACAATCTGTTTTCAGATATTTTTCATCTGTTTTCAGATATTTTGAAAATAATTAAAATTTTCTTGTGTGTGTGCAATACCCCACCCCTATATTTGCGTTTAGTAGTTTGATTTCCTCTTTAAAACTAACACTTACAGTCCAAACCCTACATACTCTATATGCAAAACATTGGTACTACAATCCGTAATTTGCGAATCCAACATCGCCTCTCTCAATTAGCCTTAGCAGAACTTTTAGATTTACCCGCACAAAGTAAAATCTCTTCTTGGGAGTCTGGTAAAACCGTTCCTGATATGCTGGAAGGACAAAAATTAGCTAAAATTTTTGGTATAAATGTAGAAGAACTTTTGGTAGAATCTGATTAGAAAAGCTCATCTCATTAATTGTATGGTCGGTAATTTATCGTCCTTTAAAAACACGCCCTTATTCTAAAAATTAAAGTGCCAAAGTAAAGTATAATCACATTCCCAAATTTTTATTGTAAAGTTTTAGGGGTAAAAGAAATATCAATTGTCATAGCTTCAAGAATCGGAAATCTCCTATTCTAATATTCAAAAAAACAAGCATTATTTTATTTTCAATTCACTGATTTTCAGTGGGTTAAAATTGTATTGTCTAAATTTCATTATCATGTCAAAACTTAGTAAAATTTTATTTTTATTGCTCTTTCCTATTGGGATTTTTGCCCAAAAAGTAACCGTTAATGGCTATGTGAAAGATGCCAAAAATGGGGAAACATTGATTGGAGCTTCGGTTTTTGTGAAGGAACTCAAAACGGGTGTAAGCACCAATAATTACGGTTTTTATTCGATTACGTTGCCACAAGGAAACTATAATTTGATTTTTACTTCGGTCGGTTACGAGAGAATTGTTAAACCCATAACTGTGACTGGTACAAACCTAACTTTCAACCTTGAAATGAAAGAAGAAGGCACTGAACTTTCCGAAGTTGTGGTAACATCAAAACGTGAAGACGAAAACGTGAAAAGTTTAGAGATGTCCGTTAATAAAGTGGAAATGAAGACCATCAAAAAAATTCCTGCTCTCTTGGGCGAAGTTGACTTGGTGCGTGCCATTCAGTTGTTACCTGGGGTTTCTACGGTAGGCGAAGGTGCTACGGGTTTCAATGTTCGGGGTGGTGGAGTTGACCAAAATTTAGTCCTTCTCGACGATGCCCCCGTTTATAATTCTTCTCACCTTTTGGGTTTTTTCTCGGTCTTTAATCCCGATGCCGTCAAGGATGTGAAATTAGTAAAAGGTGGAATTCCTGCCCAATATGGCGGACGTGCTTCTTCGATTTTGGATGTAAGAATGAAAGAAGGAAACGCCAAGAAATTAGAAATCAATGGAGGTATCGGTCTGATTTTCAGTAGAATATCCGTAGAAGCCCCCATCATAAAAGACAAAGCATCTTTCATTGTAGCTGCCAGACGTTCGTATGCAGACGTATTGGCACGACCATTTTTGAAGGAAAGTCAAAGAGATAATTTGTTCAATTTCTATGACCTCACTGCGAAAGTTAACTATAACATCAATCAGAAAAATACGGTGTTTTTATCGGGCTATTTTGGGCGAGATGTTTTCGGACAAAAATTCTCTTTCAATTGGGGAAATAGCACGCTTAGTACCAGATGGAATCACGTTTTCAATGATAAATTATTCATGAATACAACGGTTTTTTATAGCAATTATGACTATTTATTGGATTCGGATGCTCAGAATAAAAACCCCAAGGATGCCTTCAAGTGGTCTTCAAATATTGTGAACACGAGCATAAAACCTGATTTTACCTACTATTTTTCTCCGAATAATACCCTCACTTTTGGTGGACAAGTGCTAACGTACAGTTTCAAACCTGGCAAAGCTACTGTTACCTCGTCGGGCGATAAATCTGATTTGGGGCAACCTGATAAAAACGGCGTAGAATATTCTGCTTACGTTGGCAACGAATTAAAGGTTTCTGAAAAACTGTCGCTCCAGTACGGTTTGCGGTACTCAAAATACGATTATTCGAGTAAAGATGATGTTTACTACGAAAGAAAATCTGTTCCAGTTTCTACCGAAAATCCCAATGGAATTGATTTAGATGTTGTCAAAAATACCAAAGATGCCACCATTAAATCTTACCAAAACTTTGAACCACGCCTTTCTGTAAAGTTGCAATTGGGCGAACAAAGCTCTATCAAAAGTAGCTATAACCGCATGAGTCAGTACATACATTTGATGTCGAATACGGCTGCGGCAACACCTTTGGATGTCTGGACTTCAAGCACAAATAACATAAAACCACAGATTGCCGACCAGATTACATTGGGTTATTTCAAGAATTTTGGCAAAACTGGAAACGAATTTGAAGCATCTATTGAACTGTATTACAAGGAATTACAAAACCAAATTGATTATGCAGACAATGCAAATTTGTTTTTGAATGCAACTTTCGAGAAAGATTTACTTTTCGGAAAAGGGCGTGCGTACGGGGCAGAGTTTTTCTTGAAAAAGAACAAAGGAAAACTCACAGGTTGGGCAAGTTATACCCTCGGCAGAACCGAACGTAAGGTAGAAGGTTTGGCTCAGGGGCAATGGTATCTTTCCAGATATGACCGCACCCATACTTTGAACCTTGTTGCCCAATATGAACTGAACAAAAAATGGAGTTTCGGTGCAAATTTCTCTTATGTAACGGGCGTACCTTACACTTTGCCCGAGCAGAAAATTGTTTATTCTGGCGGTTATTTGCCTATCATTCCGCAGGGAACACGTGGCAATATTCGTGTACCAGACTACCATCGTTTGGATATTTCAGCAACGAAAAAGAATAAACACGCTTTATTTGGCAAGGGAGAATCTGAGTGGGTTTTTGGTGTTTATAATCTTTATAATCGTAGAAATCCGTTCTCGGTTTATGCCCAGACAAATTCAGAGAATTCGCTTAAAACCGAAGCAGTTCAGTTGTCAATTATTGGCTCTGCGATTCCTTCAATAACGTATAATTTTAAATTTTAAATGAGTGTTGAACTATGAGCATTGAGCCATGAGTTTATGTGTCGGATGATTTACAAAACTCATAGTTCAATGCCCACAACTCACAACTAAAAAAGCCATGAAAACAAAAATAAATCTCATACTTTCAGCTTTAACTATCTTACTGTTAAGTAGTTGCGAAGACATTGTACAATTAGAAGGTGTTAAAGCTGACCAACTTTTAGTGGTGGAAGCTATGATAAATAACCAAGCGGGCGAGCAAGTAGTGAAACTCACGAAATCACAAAACTACTTTGAAAATGCTGCCCCCATACACGTACAAAATGCGAGTGTACAGGTACAAGACAATTTGGGAAATACGTACAGTTTTAAAGATGTAAAAAATAACGGCTACTATGTTTGGACGCCACAAAATACGACTCAGAGAATGGGAGTAGTTGGTAGAAAATATACCTTGAAGGTAGTGACAGAAGGAGAAACCTACCAAGCTGTTACAGAGCTGAAACGTGTTCCGAAGATTGATTCATTGTTGTATCAGTTTGGAGAAGTTGACCAAAATCAGCAAACAAAAGATGATATTAAGGAAGGTTATGAACCCCAGTTTTATGCCAGAGATTTAAAAGGAGAGGGCGACTGCTATTTGATAAAATCTTACAAAAATGGAAAAATTATGGGCGATGTTGGTAATTTTCAACTAATGTACGATGCCAGTTTCAGCAAAGGGGATGGTGCAGACGGATTTTTGTTTTTGTCGCCTATTCGTCGGTCGATTGCCAGAGAACTTTTTCAAGAAAATGACATCGTAAAAGTAGAATTATTTTCGATAACTGAAGACCATTTTAATTTTTGGTTGAAAGCCCAAGACCAAATCAGAAATGGCGGATTATTTGCAACACCACCAGCGTATATTACAACGAACGTTTTCAATGTGAATAAAACTTCCAGTAAAAAAGCCGCAGGATGGTTCGCAACCGTTGGACTAAGCACCTTTGAAACCAAAATTGAAAAATCAAAAGCAAGAACAGGATTAAAGTAATTAACTGATAATTAGATAGTTATAACAATTTTTAAAACATTAATTCAAAACTGTTCAAAATTTTCTATATTTGTTTCTTGAAGGAAAAGCAATTCACGTTGCTTTATCCAGTGTAGCCTCGCCAGTCGAGGCTACTTTATTTTAGCCAATTTCAAATCATACTTCAATGGCAAAATTTTCTAAACAAGAACTTTACGCAAAGATTTCCGCAGTACCCATTATTCCATTGTTCAATCATCCAGAGTTAGAGGTTTGTAAATCTGTTCTGAAGGCTTGCTACGATGGAGGCATTCGGGTTTTTGAATATACCAATCGAGGGGAAGGGGCGGCTGAAATTTTTGCTGAATTGGTAAAATATACTCGCAAAGCTATGCCCGAAATGGCAATCGGAATCGGAACGGTCTTCAACGCACAACAAGCAGAATTTTTTGTGGGTTTAGATACTGATTTTATCGTACAACCAATTCTGGATGCTGGCGTAGGTAAGGTTTGTCAGCATCATGAAATTGCTTGGATGCCAGGCACAATGACTTTCACAGAAATCTATACAGCACAGCAATTAGGAGCGGATATTGTTAAGATTTTCCCTGCCAATATTCTCGGAACGGCATTTATTAAAGCCATGAAAGGACCTATGCCGCACGCCAAAGTGATGGTAACAGGCGGCGTTGAACCCAATGCTGAAAATTTGAAATCTTGGTTCTCGGCTGGGGTTACGTGTGTAGGGATGGGTTCGCAGTTATTTCCGAAAAGTTTGTTTGAAAGTGGCTAAATAATAAGTGACTCAACTTATTATTTACTCGCTACTAATTCATAAATTCGTGAAAAATCCTTCCTAATCCACGGCTATTATGCTTTATTATCTTTTTGATTGGCTCGACAAACATACCAACCTCCCTGGCGTTGGAGTGTTTCAATACATTACTTTTAGGGCTTTTGCTGCTACAATAACCTCCTTGGGCATTGCTGCTATATGGGGGAAAAGAGTTATTAATCTTCTTAGAAAATTACAAATTGGAGAAGAAATCCGTGACCTTGGTTTAGAAGGGCAAATCCAGAAAAAAGGAACGCCTACGATGGGTGGTTTTATTATTCTTTTGTCTTTGTTAGTGCCTACACTTTTATTTGCAAAACTCCATAATGTCTATATTATTTTACTCATCATAACTGCCGTTTGGTTAGGCGGAGTAGGTTTTTTGGACGATTATATCAAAGTTTTCAAGAAGAATAAAGATGGACTTTCGGGGCGTTTCAAGATTGTCGGACAGGTAGGATTGGGGCTTATTGTTGGACTAACCATGCACTTTAATGATGATGTAAAAGTACGTTTTTATGAGAAAGCAAAGATTGCTGCCAATATCGGAGAAGTAAAAAAATTCACTGATTCAAAAGAGTTAATTTCTACTGTTCCTTTTCTGAAAGACAATCAGTTTGATTACAGTAACCTAATACCCGATTTCTTGGGTATGGAACAATACGCTTGGGTGATTTATGTGATTGCGGTTATCTTTATTATTACTGCGGTTTCAAACGGGGCAAATATCACAGACGGAATCGACGGTTTGGCAGCAGGCACATCAGTAATTATTGTAATTGGTTTGGCAGTTTTGGCGTATGTGTCTGGTAACGTGATATTTTCGCAATACCTTAATGTAATGTATATTCCAAATTCAGGGGAGTTAGCGGTCTTTTGTGCCGCATTTGTGGGGGCGTGTATCGGATTTTTGTGGTATAATTCTTTTCCTGCACAGGTTTTCATGGGCGATACTGGTAGTCTAATGTTGGGCGGTGTTATTGCCACACTTGCCATCGTGATTCGTAAAGAATTATTAGTACCCGTTTTGTGTGGCATATTTCTGATTGAAAATCTATCGGTTATTTTGCAAGTCAGTTATTTTAAATATACCCGAAAAAAATTCGGCGAAGGGCGACGTATATTTCTAATGTCACCATTGCATCATCATTTTCAGAAAAAGGGTTATCACGAAGCAAAAATTGTAACTCGTTTTTGGATTATCAGTATTCTTTTAGTGATTGTCTCTTTGGTAACATTGAAACTGAGATAGATTATTCCGATGATTGATTTTCGATGTTGAATACTTGTAAGTATTTGATATTCAAAACGTTATTCAAAAAAAGGGAATCAAGATGCGTCTTGATTCCCTTTTTTAATAACTATTCCTACTGCAATTTCTTATACTTAATTCGTTTCGGAGTTGAATCTGCACCGAGGCGTTTTTTACGATTTTCTTCGTATTCCGAAAAGTTACCTTCAAACCAATATACTTGTGAATCCCCTTCAAAAGCTAAAATGTGAGTTGCAATCCTATCCAAGAACCAACGGTCGTGAGAAATCACTACGGCACAACCTGCAAAGTTTTCAAGGGCTTCTTCTAATGCACGTAAAGTATTGACATCCAAATCGTTAGTTGGCTCATCGAGCAATAAAACGTTTGCACCTTCTTTCAACATCATTGCCAAATGTACACGGTTGCGTTCTCCTCCAGAAAGTACCCCAATCTTCTTTTCTTGGTCAGAACCCGCAAAGTTGAACTTACTCACATACGCACGAGCGTTAGTCATTCGTCCGCCCAAAAGGATTTGTTCTGTTCCGCCAGAGATAGTTTCAAACACCGATTTCTCCGCTTTCAAACTATCATGTTCTTGGTCAACGTATGCCAATTGTACAGTTTCACCAGTATCAAACGAACCTGTATCTGGTTGTTCTCTTCCCATAATTATTCTGAAAAGGGTAGATTTACCAGCACCGTTTGGACCAATAATTCCGACAATTCCAGCAGGAGGTAGGGCAAAAGTTAGGTTTTCAAACAATAATTTATCGCCATAAGCCTTTGAAACTCCGTCAAATTCAATCACCTTGCTACCCAATCTTGGTCCAGCAGGGATGAATAATTCTAACTTGTCTTCTTTCTGTCTATTCTCTTCGGACATGAGTTTTTCATAAGCACCCAAACGTGCTTTCGATTTTGCCTGACGAGCCTTCGGTGCCATTTTTACCCACTCCAATTCTCTCAGGAGGGTCTTTTGGCGTTTTGATTCTGTCTTTTCTTCTTGTGCTAAACGATTTTGTTTTTGTTCTAACCAAGATGAATAATTACCTTTCCACGGAATACCTTCGCCACGGTCAAGCTCCAGAATCCAGCCAGCCACATTGTCCAAAAAGTACCTGTCGTGGGTTACTGCAATGACTGTTCCTGCGTACTGACGAAGGTGTTCCTCTAACCATAAAACTGACTCAGCGTCAAGGTGGTTGGTGGGTTCATCTAACAACAAAACATCTGGCTGTTGCAACAACAAACGGCACAACGCAACCCGACGTTTTTCTCCTCCCGAAAGGTTTGCCACATTGGCATCAGAAGGCGGGCAACGCAAAGCATCCATGGCTTTTTCGAGCCGATTGTCTAACTCCCAAGCATTGAAATGGTCGAGTTTTTCCTGAACCTCACCTTGTCTGTTCAATAGCTTATCAAAATCAGCATCAGGGTCACCAAATGCCTCATTGATTTCATCAAATTCTTTCAAAAGAGCCACAATTTCAGCAACACCTTCTTCTACCACTTCACGAACAGTTTTAGTAGGGTCAAGTTGGGGTTCTTGTTCCAACATCCCGACAGAATAACCAGGCGAAAAAACGACATCGCCCGTAATGGCTTTATCAATTCCTGCAATTACTCTGAGCAAAGTAGATTTTCCCGAACCGTTCAGACCGAGAACCCCAATTTTTGCTCCGTAGAAAAAAGAAAGGTAAATATTTTTTAGAATGGTTTTCTGAGGTGGAATAGTTTTGGAAACCCGTTCCATCGAAAAAATAATTGTTTCGTTACTCATTTTATCAATAGTATTTTGTTTGAGAATTACTTTTTCAAAGATAGTTTAAACTGCTTATATTCCAGTTTTCAGGTTTGAAAATAAAGTTCAAATAGCGTATTGTTGCTATTGATTCAAGCAATACAGATTCCGACTATAATTGACTTCCGTCTTTCCGTCTTAGCGGTAAAACTATTCATTGTAGAGCAAGGGCTAAATTATTGGTAATCAAATAACTACGGTAAACTTTTTTTGTGTAAATTCGTTTAAGTAACAAGTCATCAACCCAATACATTCTAACTATTTATGAGAATAACCCTACTATTTTTGTTGATTTTCGTGGTAAAAATGGCAAATGCTCAGATTCAGGTCAGCAGCAGTTTTGGATATGTAGCAGAAGGTGGCTTTGTGCGTAACACAACCTACACAGGTACGAACCTTGAATTGATGGCTCGGAAACAGTTCTCTGAAAAGTGGCGAATCGGTGGTACGACAGGTTTAACCCTCATGAGATTAGCGTTGGAGGTACAATCTAAGAGTGATTTTACGAAAAAAACATTCGGAAATATTTATAAAACCGTAGTGCCTATTACCATCGGGGGAGATTATTTTCTTTCAACCAAAAGGCTTTTTAAACCCTTCATTGGCTTAGAAACAGGTTTGTTTGCTACCACTTATGATGTTCAGATAAACCCCAATTATAGCCAATTACTACAAACTTTACCGCCCGACAATAGTATCAATTGGGGTTTTTCTCCGAGTGTCGGCATTCAACTTCAAGAACCAGCAGACCGCATTGGTTTATTCATTAAATTCAAATATACTGGAATAGTTTATGACGAAGGATTTACTCGTCAGGTAGGTTTTCAAGGGGGAATAACGTTTAAATTTGGTAAAAAAATCAACTGGAAACCACCAGTTCTCGAAATTAAAAACGAAGAAACTCCGTATTACATAAAACCAAAACAAGAGTTTTAGTTTGTAGCACTCGTAGCACGGGAAAACTACTGTACTCCCAAACTTTTTAGAATCTTGAAAATAAAATAATCTTCCTTCCTTTTCGTTAATAAAACAACCTCTGCTATCAGCTTGGCTTGATATTTGTGCAGTTTTTTCTGTATTTTTTGACACATTTTAACAAAGTATGCCTATGAGAACGTTATCATTAATAGCGATTGCAATTATCGCTTCGGGAGTTTTGTACTCGTTTAAATCTCGACCTAAAGAAAATGACAAGTTGGGTATTTAACGTAAAAGCCTGTAAGAATTAATTTTCTTACAGGCTTTTTGATTTTTA
>JAAFJL010000036.1 GCA_013298865.1 Cytophagales bacterium
CTCAATGATAACCGATTTATTACCAAGACATATTCATGCCACTTCTACCGAGGGTTTTCTATTAAAAATATTACTCTTTGTACTCGCTTTTACAATTTTATAAACGTTACAACTTAGATTATTTATTAGGGAATATCAAATGATAGTAAGGGAATTTTCAGCTTTTCAAACTTGAATTATTCTGATTCTATCCAGTGGGAATGGTAAAGAATTTTAAATGAAAAGTGGTATCGTGTGAAGAATTGACAGCCAGAAAAATGATATGATTGTCAAAATAATATGATAAATATAGTAAAAAAGGATTAACAAAAAAAATATCCCACTTTATAAAATACCAATTGAAAGTATTAATTAGAAATTCGATTTTACCGCTAATAAATAGAACTTATTGAATAAATTATTCTTTATATTTTTCATCGGGTAATAATTAGTCGTGAAAAATATTTTTTTAGAAACATCTATCCAGAAATATTTTACAAAAAATATTTCAAATATTTTTAAGAGCTCTAATTTACAATTTGAAAATCAACTAAGGATTAATCTAAAGTTAACTATGTATTCATTTTCAACTTCATTGATTGCGAGGCTATATCGTCCCTCATACTTTAATTCGAGCCTCCTGATAGTATTACTTAATCCTATTTTATTAGACTTTTTAGAGGGCGTTATTCTTTGGATTAAATTGCTACAAAAAAAAGTAAGCGTGTTGTCGTCAATATCAATTGTTATACAAATAGGATGGTCTGGGTTACTTCTATGTCCGTACTTAAAGGCGTTTTCAATAAAAGTCAATAGTACTAATGGTAAGATTTTATCGTCTCTGTCTGGATACCCATTTACTTTATAGTTGACAAAAAAGTTTTCACCGTACCTGAATTTTTCTAAAGCTAAAAAATGCTGAATATTTTCTAACTCATCTTCCAAAGACACTTCTTCATTAGATTTTGATGCTTTTGTGGTATAAGCCATTATCTCTGAAAGTAACAGAATAGGCTCTGCCATTTCGGGGACTTGCTTATTTAGTTTTGTGTAAAGAGAACTCAGTACATTATAAATAAAGTGTGGGCTTATCTGTTGTCTCAGGAAATCCATCTCGAATTGATTACCCTTTCTTTCGTATTCTAATAATTGCTGAATCATTAACTTTTTTTCCTTTTCAACCCTTAGAGAATACAAAGAAAACCAATACCCAAAACTCAACAGTAAATATTGAATTGCAAACCAAGCAGTATCATAAATGAAAAATCTATCAAGCGAGGTATAAATAGCGTATTCTTTTCCGAAATAAGGTAGAAAAATAAAATCCAAGATATACCGACAAAACGCATAAACAACAAACAAAAAAAGCGACCCTAATAATTGTCTAAAATATTGTTTTCTCGGTAAAAAGTATGAAGCTACAAAATAGACATTACCATAAAATATAATTGCACCGACTATAAACAAGTGAAGAAAAATACTTAATGCCATTGTCTTCCCGCCCGAACCAACGTAAAAATTGATATTTGTTAAAGCAAAATAAGTAAGCCATGCCAGTGCATGGTATATTATAAGTTTATTTTGGGTCATTTTTGAAAGAATAATAGCATTAAAATTCTTTATTTTTGCCATTTCACATCACAGTTTTATGGGTTTGAATAATATTTTTCATAGAAATAAAAACACTAAGTACATTTGGGCATAAGTTTAATAATGCTATTCATAGTTAGTAATTAAGTCTGAAAATTAACGTTTTTTATATCCTGTAGTTTATAAACCTAACAATATAAATAGCGTAATATAAAGATTATCAAAACTAAGAATATATAAATCTCAGTGATATTAATTTTAAATCAAATATATCTGATAACTTTTTATTAATTCTAATTATTAAAGTAATGATGCAGATATACTATTATTTCAGAAAAGTAGTAATAACTTTTGAAAGTTATAGAAGTAATCAAATGATAATAGCATAATAGCATAGAAGCATAACTTATTTTAGGTTTTTAGAAAGTAGCTACTTAGAAGATTTAATAGAATCTCTTAAATGCTATTAGGTTTAAGGGGATTAATAAAATTATACAAATCATAAGTATCATTATACGTTAAGGGATAAATTCTTTAATTATAAAAACATGGACAAGATTAGGGCTTTTACTATAATTATTATTCTATTAATATTTAGCAACTCATGTGAAAATAATATAATAATAGAGTCTAAAAATAAGGAAATACCATCCTTTTTGAGTGATATTCGTCCTAAATTTTTTGAAAATCTAAATTTTGATTCAAAAGAAGTGGTAATGAATTTACCTATTTTTTTAAATGAATTTACTAAATTATATCAAAACTTAGATTCTCAATATAAGGCAGGTTTATTTAGAAGTAAGCAAGATTTAGAATATATGCAATTAGCAGGAATGTATTATTCTTTCTACTTAGTTGCTTTATGTGGACATTACCTTGAAGGAGACATTACATTTAAAGATATTAATGGAAGGAATAAAATAGGTTTATTTTCTAATTCTAATGCAGAGGCTATAAATTTTGAAGAAAATGAATTAAATGCTATGATGGAATATGCAAGAGTTGTTGCAAAACAAGCTACATATACTGGTGGATTTAATGATAGAGTTTATGGTACTTTTTTAGCAGTAAGGCAATTGCAAGAACGTTTAAAAAATAAAAATCATTTTAATAATCCAATTGTACAAGATTCTGTAATAAACTATATGAATGATTTTTTAGTAGATTATAATGATTTAAGTATATGGAATATTTTAATGAGTATGGTAACAACTACAAACTATAAAGATAGTTTAAATACTTTTAATAATCCACAGATGAATTTAGCTCTTTTTAATATTAACGCTCGTTTAGTTCCTGGTTCTTTGAGAGATTTAGGAGGTAAAGTTCCTGAGATATTAGGTCCATTATATCGCTATGATATCAATTTAAAAAAAATTGACTGGACTATGAAACAAAAGGAAACATTTAACAAGACAGAGATAAATGATTTAAAAAATTACATTAAGACTCTTGAAACAGCAACTGACTTTATTGAAACAAGTAGAGAGAAAATACTAAATGCTTGGATTTATAAAGATACTTTTGAACAAAGGAAAGCTAAAATTAAAGAGTTAAAGAATTATGTAGAAGCAATTTCAACAGGAAATAATAATGTAGTAAAGCCAAATCTTGAGGTTTTCATAAACTCAAAAGGATTTAAAAAAGCTTACACTTGTTATGGGTGTCACCAAAACACAGGTTTATAACTATCTAACAATAAAAAACATGAAAAATAATTTTAAATCTCTTTTAAGAAGCTTGCTAATTAGTTGTAAGGTAATTCTGGTATTTTCAATTAGTTCTTGTAAAACTAATGATGAAATGTCCTCATTTAGTGTAATAAGTATAGATCAAGTTATTAAAAATATTTGTTTACAAAATGATTTGAAATCAGTTAAAACAGTGAAATATAGAGTTTTAGGTCAAAGTTTTGAAAATGAACAAAGTGGACCGTCTCTTCCAGGACCAATTCATGGCTGTAGCTATAATTATGTCTATTCAGCAGAATTAAATAATAGAAAAATTAACATGTCTTATGATAATATCGACTTTAATTATCCATTTCCCTATAAAACTACACAAGCAAATTTAATTATTAATGACCAACAAGGCTCAATTTCTGGACAATATAATTGGAGTTCTTTTTATTTAAATCAAATAGAAGGAAAACCACTTTATTCAAGCAGAATTGAAGCAATTTTGAAAAATCAAAAGATGGCTAATCCAATTGAATTGCTTAGAGATTTATCTTTAAGCGAGTCAAGTAAAATAATAACTAATGGTAATATTTTTATAATTCCTTCTGGAATAGAAAACTTAAATATTGAATTAACCATTGACCCAGAAACATTACTACCTTTAAGTGCAAGAATTAAAGAAAATGATTTCTTATTAGGAGATGTTTGGTTTGAAATTCAATATTTAGAATGGATTAATGTTAAAGATATAAAGTATCCATCCCAGTTAATTTTTAGATTGAATGGGAATATCATAAAAAAAGAAAAAATTTCTGATATAGCTTTTAATGTTTCTTTTTCGCCTTCATTATTTGAAATTGAATCTAAATCTCAAGTTGCTTACAATAAGCAACAAGCATTAGATGGGATTTATTCATCACAATGGTATCATCGTTTATTTGCAGGAGGGATTGCTATTGATCAGCCTCTAAATAATGGAGCTTTAGCTTTAGAAGATTTTGATATTTCAGTTTTCGGGTTGCCTAATCAAAAAGTTGGGGATAAAATTAAGATTTTTGGCAGACCAGACTCAAGTAACTGGCCAGTAGCTATAAAAACATCCACTGGCATTGTAATGGTTGAAGCTCCTTTAAATCCAAGTTGGACAAAGAGTGTGCTTACAGCTATACATAATAAGTTTCCAGAAGAAAAAATTAGTAGTATTATCTCAACTCATACACATTATGATCATCTTAGTGGTATAAGAGAAGCAGTTGCTGAGACTAAAAATGTATATGTTGCTACCGCTGGAATTCCATATCTAAATAAAGTAATTAAAAGTGAACATAAACTTTTGCCTGATGCATTATCAAAAAATAATGAAGAGATTAAAATAAATGAGGTATCAAACATTTCATATATAGCTAATGGAGAAGTTGAAGTTCATTTATTAAAAAAGACTGACGTATATGGGAACACGTTTGCTATAGACAATACACATGCTTTTGATATGCTAATAGTATATGTTCCTTCTGAAAAAACGATTATTCAAGCAGATTTACTTTATTGTGGTGTATTCTTATATATTTGGAATGGAAAATCTCCTAATCATTTCTCAGAAGCTGGTAAATTAGATTTAAAAGCAAGAGCTACTTTTTTATTGGATTATATAAAAGAAAAGAAAATGGTAGTCAGTAAAGTAATAGGTATTCATGGTGGTTTAGCATCTATTGATGATTTAAAGCATGTTGCATATGATAATTAAACTTCTGAAATCAATATTTTAATGTATAGTAATAAATTTTTAAACAATTAAACTTTTAGAAAAATGGAACAATTCATGATGCTTTTTCGCAATGCTTACAACCCAGAGTTTAAACCATCTCCAGAACAAATGCAAGCAAGCATTCAATTATGGCAAGAATGGGTAAAAGGTATTGCTGTACAAGGAAAATTTGTAAGTACAAGTCGATTAGGTTTTGAAGGAAAAATCCTTAAACCAAATAATATTGTAACAGTTGGACCGTATGCTGAAATAAAAGAAATTACTGGTGGATATATTATTGTAAAAGCTGCTACAATTGATGAAGCATTAATTTTAGCTGAAGGTTGTCCAGTATTACAAATTGGTGGAAATGTAGAGATTAGAAACATGATACAAATGAATTAAAAATTAAAACAAGACCTACGCAAAAAAACGTTAAGAAATAGTCATTTTTTATAATAAGTATGTATAATATATGAACCAATAAGTATTTTTGAGCAGTATATTTCCTATATTTATATAAATATAAAATTGATTTTCAATTTTTGCGTAAGTCTTATAACAATTTAAAGAATACAATTATGGCTTTACCAAATATTTTCACTGAAGAGGTTTCAGAACAAGTTATTCAACGAGTTAAAAACCTAAATCCTCATTCTCAACGACAATGGGGTACTATGGATGTAGCACAAATGCTGGCACACTGTAATGTAGTCTATGAAATGACTTATGATAATATCCATTCAAAACCAAATCCAATATTGAAGTTTATCTTAAAAACAATTGTAAAGAATAAAGTTGTTAGCGAAACACAGTATCAAAAAAATGCTAAAACAGCACCACAATTTGTAATAAAAGATTCAAAAAACTTTGAGATTGAAAAGAAACGGATAATTGATTATATTAACAAAACTCAAAAATTAGGAGAAACATATTTTGATAATAAAGAATATACCCCATTTGGAAAAATGACAGTAACTGAATGGAATAATTTATTTTATAAACATATTAACCATCATTTAACTCAATTTGGAGTATAAGAGAATAAAATCATTCAATAATTATAAACTTTCCTGCATATAGTAAAAAGTTAATTAACATTAGCATATAAATTAAATATAACTTTCAATCTTCTCAAAGAATCTGTATAGGGTGTTTTTTAGCAACATAACTAACATTCAATATTTTATACTAAAAATAAATACCCCAGAATATGCTAAATCATTGCATATTTTGGGGTATTTGTATTAAATATAAATCCGCATTATAAAGTATCATTATAATATACTCTTCTTGTCTTTGAAATGCTAAATTTTACTAAATAGAAGACAGTTCTGATAGCTATTGACAGTAAGATATTGAAGCGGTTTAAACTTTCTGTTTTGATTTAGAATTAGGCTATTTTTAGAGTCATTATTCTGAAATTCTTAACATATAGCAGAGATACATTGAGAGAATTTCAGAATAATGGATTTAAAAAGAGCCAATTTTAGGTGAATGAGAAAGTTTAAACAGCTTCATTGAGAGGTTCAAACCCTACTATTGTTTTATCAATAGTTTCAATAATTTATTCTAATATTTGTGCCATAGGAAATCCTATATAGTCTTATTTGAAACCTCAGAGAATATGTATAAATGACCAATATTCCTATTATGGCAGATATATAACTGAATTGTTTTTCTGATAGTTAAATTGATAAACTATCCTATGAATGTAAGGTTGACCATCGAGTAGCTGTTTAAATAAGAGGTACATTTCAAGCATATTTTATTTAAAGTCTTCTTTTGGAACATTATACCAGATAATATTTAGAATTTTTGACAAAATATTTTCTTGCGTTTGCCTTGCTTATAAGTTTCAATTAGAATTTATACAATTTGTTTTAATTATATTTCTTAGGATTGAATTATATAAAAATCTTCTATTTTACTATTTCACATAATAGTTTTAAGGTTATAGATAATATTTTTTTTAGAAAAGATATTAACAAGTAAGTTTGATCATCAGTTAACTCAAAAAACAAATTTAATTATGAAAATTTCTAAAAAACTCTCAATTGCTAAAAGCACAGTTGTTGTTTTCAATCAAGGTGTCCCAGTTGTAGGACCAGACAAAATGTGGACTACTTTAGGCACACCACTCACAAGTAGATTTTAGCACAAGGTTTATGAAATTATTTTAGAGGTTGTCTAAAGTTTTACATTCAGTTTGGGACGCACATTCCAGTCTATGCAGAAAATTAAGACAACCTCTAAAATAGACTAATTTTTTTTGAATTTTTAAACCTAAATGACAATTTGATATAATTTATTTAGAAATAGCTATTTCGGCTAATATCTTTATTCCATATATCTAAAAAGGTATGATTTATACCATTTGTGTAACTAAAGTATTTTAACACAATAGAGTAAAATGAGCCAAAAAATAAAATATTTAGATACTGTCAATAAAGTATTAGTAAAAATAAAAAGTGGCAAAAAGTTTAACTTTTCTATTCGTCATGCTGGTTTTAGTTTGGTATTGCATCAATTGGTTCAGGAATATTATCAGTGTCCTTCATCTCAACAAGTTACTATCAGAAAAATTCTTTTGAAGAGTACAGATTTGATTTTAAGTTACTTGCTACCAATTAATTTTCAGAAATTAGAATTTCAATTATTACCCATAACCATCAATAAAAATACGCTTTGGGTAAGTGATACAGTTGCTTATGATGAGGGCGATTTGCAAATGTCTTTTCTTCTTTTAAAAATTGCAATTTTAGTAAAAGATGAAAAACTGTACCATTTGGCAAATATGATGGCGAGTGCTTCAAGTACAAAAGAAATTCAATTTAGTAGCCAGTTTCTTTCACCAGATTTCAAGTCAGGGACAATCGGAATAGCATTATTGTACCAATCCATGTACTTTCTGACGGATGTAGAATCGTACAACCTTCAAGCACATGATTGGTATGTAAAGTCTCAGGTACTTCTCCAGAATGGCACTATCCAATTATCTGACAAAGCTAAATCAGATTTTTCCAGAGCAGAAACTTTAGAGGCATTCAAGGCTTATGAAAATCCGCAAAATGATGCTTGGAGGAGGAAATATTTTTTAGAGTTCGATAAACGTTTTTAGTAATTCTTTAACGATTACGTATATATATTTCCGTTTATTTTTTTAAGTAGATTAACTCAGATATGGTGCATCATATTCTGATTATGACTTGTACTATCAGTAAAACTCATTAAATACTATAACAATGAAACAGATTCCCAGAATTTTAGCAATAGTGGTTTTGTTTGTACTGTACGGGTTTACACGTCCGTCAGATATTTCAAATGCAGACAAAGAAGATTTGGCAGAAGGATTTAACTTTGAAAAAAGTGTTTTGTATCAGCCAAGTAATATTAAACCAGTTTATATTCATCAGGTGCATCCGCAGTATAAGAAAATTGATGCGTGGATTTCTTTGGTTGGTGCTGCGGTGAATGTTACGGATTTTGATGGTGACAAATTACCCAACGACATCATTCACGTTGACCCTCGGTATAACCTTGTTTTGATTTCTCCTGCAAAAGGAACGGGCGACAGATTTAAGCCTATTGAGCTGATGCCCAAACAGTTGCCTTATAATCCTGAGTCGATGCCACCTTCTGGTACGCTGACAGACGATTTTAATCAAGATGGAAAAATTGATATTATGGTGAATTACTTAGGACGTTCACCCATTATTTTTTATCAGTCTGACAACGGTTTTATTGAGGCTGAACTGAATCCGACGCTTGAGAAGTGGTTCACGACAACTTCAACAATTGCAGATTTAGACGGGGATGGTCATAACGATATTTTTATTGGAAATTATTTTCCTGATGGTGCAAGGTTGTACGAAAAAGACGCAACTGATAAAGACCAAGTGATGCAACACTCTTTTTCAAGAGGTGATAACGGAGCGGTGAATCGTATTTTTCTTTGGGCTGGCATTAAAGACGGAAAGGCTATTTTCAAAGAATCAATGGACTGGAGAAATGGCTTAGAGTTTAATAACGACTGGACTTTAGCAGTGGCAGCAGCTGACCTAAACGGTGATATGTTACCAGAAGTTTATGTGGCAAATGATTTTGCACCAGACAAACTTTTGTTAAATAAATCAACACCTGGTCATTTGGTTTTTAAGGAATTGAAAGGTAAAAAAGGATTCATGTCGATTCGTTCGAGTATTTTAGGTAGAGATTCTTTCAAGGGTATGGGCGTGGACTTTGGTGATATGAATGGTGATGGTTTATTGGATATTTATGTGAGTAACATTGCTGATAATTTTGCCTTGCACGAAAGCCATTATGCTTTTATCAACACTGGCGACATTGCAGGAATGGAACAGGGAATCGCTCCTTTCGTAAATGAGAGTGAGAAATTAGGTTTGTCGAGGAGTTCATGGGGTTGGGAAGCTAAACTTTGTGATTTTAATAATGATGGAGTCTTAGAAGCTATTCAGGCAACTGGATTTAGGAAAGGTAAAATTGACCGTTGGCCAGAACTACAAGAATTAGCAACAGGTCATGATGAATTTATTGCAAATCCAGAAAATTGGCCTAAAATTAATGACGGTGATGATATTTCGGGGCATTCTCATATTCCATTTTTTGTGAAGCATAAATCTGGGAAGTACTTTGATGTTGCTGCTAACATTGACATCGACGAATATCAGGCAACTCGTGGAATTGCAACCGCAGACATCGAGCATGACGGAAAGTTAGATTTTGTTTCTGCCGCTCAGTGGCAAGACTCTAAACTCTATCATAATACTGGAAATACCAACAATACTTTTTTAGGACTGAGATTGATGAATCCGCTCAGACCAGAAATGACAGACGTTGTGATTGACCCTAAAGACGAGACGTATCCTGAAAAATATGCCGTAGGTGCAAAGGCAGTTGTAACGCTAAAAGATGGTAAAAAATTAGTCGGATACGTGGACGGTGGTAACGGACACACAGGCAAGCGTAGTAGCGAAATACATTTTGGCTTGGGTAATATTAATGTAAATCAAGTGCAAAATGTAGAGCTTTCATGGAGAAAATCTAACGGTTTGGTAGCATCAACTAAAGTTCAATTGAAACCAGGCTGGCATACTGTTTCATTGCCGTACTGAAAAATCTAAGTTTATTTTTATTCAAAATTTTATTTTAACTATTTGGATTTCAAATAGTTAAAATAAAATTTAAAAAAGAGAAGCATCAATCATTTGTTTTAATATTTAACTAAATAATCATGAAAGGTAAAGATAATAGGATTCCCGCATTGATACGATTTGCTTCGGCAATCACAGTCCTTAATTTATTTGGACACTTTTACTTGGGCTTTGAACAGTCTGTTGCCCACTGGGTTGTGGCATTACTTACGGCGTATTCATTAGAGTTAGGATTTGAGTATCTGAGTGCAAGAATCAACAACAAAAAACCTGCTTTTCTTGAAGGTGGATTCAAAGAGTTCATTTATTTCTTATTGCCTGGGCATATCACAGGTTCGGCGGTGTCGATGTTATTATTTACCAATGAAAGAATCGCTCCAATCGTTTTTGCGGTGGCAGTAGGTTTATTGTCTAAAGTAATTTTTAAAGTTCAGATGAATGGAAAACTTCGTCACTTCCTGAATCCTTCAAATACAGGAATCGGGGTTATGTTGGTCATGTTTCCGTGGGTTGGGGTTGCTCCACCGTACCAATTCAGTGAAATTACTTCGGGTTGGTCTGACTGGCTTTTGGTTGGTATTTTCTTAACGCTTGGTAGTTTCTTGAATGCAGTTTTCACGAAGAAAATCCCTTTGATTGCAGCATGGGTAGGTGGGTTTTTCCTTCAAGCGGTTATCAGAACAGCAATTATGGGTACATCAACCGTTGGAGCTTTAATGCCAATGACAGGAATTGCCTTTATTTTATTTACTTTTTACATGGTTTCTGACCCTGCTACAACACCCAACAAAACTAAAAATCAGGTGATGTTTGGTCTAAGTGTAGCTGCAGTTTATGGTATAATGATGAGTTTGCACATCGTGTTTGCATTATTCATTGCTCTCATGATTGTGTGTACAGGAAGAGGATTTTACTATTGGATGCTTGAAGTTTTCCCTAAAGCAAGCCTCACGCCAGCAATAGCACAAGAATCCTATAATAGTAAAGTTACTTTCAATGAATCTTTAAATGGAAATCATGTGAAAGAACCAAGTTATTCTAAAATGGTGAGTTCAGAGCTTAATTAAGACAGAATATATTGGAAGCCGTCCTTTTCAAAAGAATGGCTTCTACAAAACTAAAAATGAAGATTAAATACAATCTTGTAATCATTTTGAATCATGGAAAAATTAAAAATAATTAGAAAACTTATTCTTGGATTACCCTTGTCAGAAGCAGAATTTGGCGTTCGTGGTTTCGAGGTTGGTGCAAAAGCCCAAGAACGATTAGAGTTAGTGGCAAAAACGGTGGTTCATGGTTATAATGTGGCTTTAGAAACTGGATTAAGCAAAAGTTTAGCCGTAAATACAACACAGATAAGTCACGAATTAGTAGGTTTCTTCCACGAAGGAGTCGCTATGGGTTTATATACTTTAGATTTATTTTCTATTGGCAAAAAAGACCGATTCGGGGAATTTATCACAGGCGTTGGCAGCAGGCACGAATATATGTCTTACATAGGTGCAGGGATTGCACAGGCTATTTTTAGGAATGATGCCATCACCAGTTTCATGTCCAAATCAACAAAATCTGAGGGTGATTTTCTCTTTTTGAATGGTATCGGATTTTATCACGCATATTTCAAACCAGAGAAAACCCTGAAAAACAATATGTTTGTTCCTAAGTCCATCAGAGGAAAAGGAAGTCACTTTTTGGATGGTTACGACAACGGTATTGGCAGAGCAGTCTGGTTTTATAATTCTGGTGAACCTCAGAAAATAGCCAAAACAATTGCCGCCTTCCCACCCGAAAGAAGAGGAGGCGTTTGGGCTGGAGTTGGTTTAGCCGCAACGTATGCAGGAGGTGTTTCAGAAGAGAAAATATTACAACTAAGAGAACTTTCGGGCGAGTATGTTTACAGATTAGGCGAAGGCTCAGTTTTAGCAACTCATACAAGACGCTTTGCTGGAAACCCACACGAAACCGATACTACTGAGAGAATCCTGACTGGAAGAAGTTCGGTAGAATGTAATGATTTTGTAGATGTTGAAATGGATAAAATGAAGGGAAGAAAGTTCATCAATAATCAGCCGACTTTCCAGATTTTACTACAAATTATTCGTGATTGGCTCATGGAATCTCATCATATTAGCATTGACAAAGGAAATAAAAAGTTCCAAGAAAATGGCGTGTTAGAATTGTTGGTACAGAACCCACAATAAAGAAATATTAACCTCTCCTTTAGCTCATTGTGTTTACATTAATTTAAAACAATAATAGCATGACTATAAATGATGGAATAGCAATAATTGGTATAGATTGCCGATACCCTGGAGCCAATAGCTTAGACCAATATTGGGATAATATCCTTTCGTTGCGTCAGCAATTTAGGCGTATTCCAGACAAGAGATTGAACCTCGAAGATTATTATTCGAGCGATAAATCTAAGGTGGATTACACATACTCTCAGAAAGCATCGGTGCTTTCGGGGTACAATTTCGATAGAACAAAATACAAAGTGTCAAAGTCAACTTTTGACCGTACCGACATGACTCACTGGCTGGCATTGGACGTTGCTGCTGGGGCTTTGAAGGATGCAGGTTTAGAAAATGGTGCTGGCTTAGACAAAAATAGAGTTGGGGTAGTTTTGGGTAATTCGCTTACTGGAGAATTCACTCGGTCAAGTGTCATGAGGCTCAGATGGCCTTATGTTTTGAAAGTGCTTGAGTCAACCTTGAAAAGTCTTGATTATCAGAAAGATGATATTTTTAAAATCCTGAGTAGTACCGAAAAAGTTTACAAAGATCCTTTCCCTGAACCAGATGCTGATAGTTTGGCTGGTGGACTAAGCAATACCATTGGCGGACGTATCTGCAATTATTTTGATTTTCATGGAGGTGGTTTCACGATTGATGGTGCTTGTTCTTCTTCTCTTTTGGCTTTTGAAAATGGTTGTAATTCTATCTTGAATGGTTCTTTAGATGTTGTTTTGGTGGGTGGTGTGGATCTAAGTATTGACCCATTCGAGATTATTGGTTTTGCCAGAAATGGTGCTTTGGCTCTGAATGACATGGATGTCTATGGTAGCAAAGCCGAGGGTTTTTGGCCTGGCGAAGGTTGCGGTATTGTGGTTTTGATGAAAGAGTCGGAAGCCATTAAACGTAACATGAACATCTATTCTGTAATAAGAGGATGGGGAATTTCTTCTGACGGAAACGGTGGAATAGCAAGACCAAAATCAGATACACAACAGTTGGCTTTTGATCGTGCTTATGAAAGAGCAGGTTATGACATTACGGAAGTATCCATGTTTGAAGGTCACGGAACGGGTACGCCCCTCGGTGATCAAGTAGAAATTACGGCTCTTGTTAATTCGCTTCGTAGTTTCAATAAACATGATACACCCGCAATTTTGGGTTCTGTAAAACATCTGATTGGACATACAAAAGCCGCCGCAGGCGTTGCAGGAGTAATAAAAGCAGCTTTAGCTCTGAAAAATGGAATCATTCCAGCTTCTCGTCCGAATACTGTTAACAAACTTTTAAAAGAAAATGATGACATCATCAAGTTAGGTTACAAGCCCCAATTATGGGAGGGTAAAAACCCGATGAGAGCCTCTATTTCTTCAATGGGTTTTGGTGGAATCAATGTGCATCTCACGATGGAGGAAGCTCAGAATTCAAAGAGAAATAAAAAGATTTCGAGCAAGGTTACTAAATTATCGGATTCTTTGAGAGATTGTGAAATCTTCCCGATGTCAGCAAATTCTAAGCAAAATTTACTGAGTAAAGTACAGCGATACAAAACTTTAGCAAGGGATATTTCTCGTGCAGAACTCATAGATTTGTCGGCAACTATTGCTGCTTCTTTTCAAGATACAGGTTGTTGGAAAGCAAGTATCGTAGCCCAAAATCCTGATACTTTTCTGGAAAGTCTTACAATTTTAGAAGAAGCCCTTTTGAACGACAAGACGCATTTAGTTGACATAAACAAAGGTGTTTTCTTTGATTGTACTGGAGAAACTAAGAAAATCGGTTTCCTTTTCCCTGGACAAGGTTCTCCTGTTTACCAAAATTTGGGCGTGTTTTCAAGTTTCTCAAAAGACTTTACTTTTTGTGCCAGAACAAACCATATCAGCGACAATGGGATTTCAGATACTTCTATTGCACAACCTGCCATTATTCAGAATTCTCTACTTTCGGTTGAATTATTAGAAAAATTCGGCGTGGAGGCACAATGGGCAATGGGGCATAGTTTGGGAGAAATCGGTGCATTGAGTTGGGCAGGTGTAATGGATAGTGACACTGCCATTCAGGTAGCCAAAGAAAGAGGTTTTGCCATGTCTGAATTTGGAGAGAAAAACGGTGCGATGCTCGCTTTGAAATGTGATGAAAAAACACTTCACCAGTTAATCGAAGACAGACAAGTAGCCATCACGGGTTTTAATGGTGTAGGAAATTATGTTGTCGGTGGCGATATGGGCGAAGTGAATGAAGTTCAGAAAAAAGCCCTTGAACACAGTGTTCATAATGTAAAATTGAAAGTCTCTCATGCTTTTCATACGCCCATGATGAAAACTGCGGCAGAATATTTTAACGCTGCCTTGAAAAAATGGGTATTTGAAGCTCCTGAAAAAGAAGTGGTTTCGACAGTAATTGGAGAAAAACTTGGTTCGGAAGTTGACATTAAAGAACTGTTATTCAATCAGATAGAAGCTCCTGTTCGTTTCACACAGTCAATCGAAAATATCAAAAATGATACTTCGTATTTGATTGAAGTTGGTCCAGGCAATACTTTGAATCGTTCTTTGCACGACTACCAAGAATTTGAGGTTGTATCATTAGATTTTGGTGGAAATTCACTAAGAGGTTTCTATAATGCCTTGTCAATTGCGTATTTAGCTGGAAATAATATCACTTTCGATGAACTTTCGAGCAATCGTTATTACAAAGAATTTGACATCGAAAACTGGTGTTTAGATGTTTTGATAAATGCCTGTGAACAAAACGAACACAAAAGCTCGTTTATCAGAGACCTCATCAATACCAATACTACCGAGACAAAATTGGAAGATGGTAGTGTTGCCGTTGAGTCTCAGGAATTGTCTTTGGTCGGAGTTCAGAATTTCTTGAAAAAGATTATCAGTGAAAAAACTGAAATGCCTTACGAGTCGATTACGCTTGAAGATAAATTGATGTCTCAGCTCCATATTAACTCTTTGGCAATTACTGAAATCATTTCATTGGTCGTGAAAACCTTCAATAAGAGTCAAATGGTTTTCTCTGAGGCTTCGGTTTTGGCAAATGCCGACGGAACAATCGGGGAGTTAAGTACCCTGATTTTCAAAGGTGAAGGTGGCGGTGCTGCAAATGTTGAAAAAGGAAAAGTTTCATTTGAATCAATTCATAATTGGTCGCATATTTTCCAAAGAAAGAGTGTTCTCAAGAAAGCGAGCAACATTAATATCGACTACGGAAAAGGAAAAGTTATCATTGAAGGCGTTGAAAGTCAGGTCAAGATTCTTGAACAAAAATTAGCAACAGACAACATTACGATTGGTAATATTGGAATATTCGTATATACGTCATCGTTAGCAAATACTGTCTTTATTGATTTTGTGAAATTCTTGCAAAAACCAGAAGTAAAAGCCTGTCGATTGATAGCATTAGTGAATATTTCTGACGGAAAAATCAGCGGTGATTTACGCCCGATTCTAAGAACTTTCCAATTAGAAAATTTGAATGCCTCAACGATTTGTTTAGAATTTAAAAATGAGATTTCGATTGACCTTTTACTTTCAGAGTTAAAAAATGCTTCAAAATACAAAGAGGTAATTTATGACGCTAATACCCAAAGATTTGAATCTGAAATTGACTTTTTCTATCCTGAAAAAGCAAAAATCACAGAGGCATTCGGTAAGGACGATGTAATTTTGGCTACGGGCGGTGGCAAGGGTATTACCTTTGAATCTGTCTTTGAAATTGCTCTTACGACTGGTGCTAAATTAGTGATTCTTGGTCGCTCGCTTCCAGAAAAAGATGCAGAATTACAAGCAAATCTGAATCGTTTGGTAGAAAGTAAAATACCGTATCATTATTATCCGACGGATGTTTGTTGCAAAAAGAGTGTCCACGAAGCAATCTTAATGGCGAAACTTGAGTTTGGACCAATTACTGGATTTATTCATGGTGCAGGTATTAACAACCCAAAATCGTTACAATTCTTGACGAGTGAAGACTTTGAAAAGACCTTTACCGTAAAAGTTGAGGGTATCAAAAATGTAGTTAATGAACTCAATGTCAGTGACTTAAAACTATTGATGGGCTATGGTTCAATCATTGCAGAAAGTGGAATGCACGGAAATGCAGATTATGCTTGGGCAAATGACCAATTGGCTTTGTACATTGACCAAGTGGGCGAAAAAAATCCAAATTGCCGATGTATGACTTTGGAATGGTCTATCTGGGATGAAGTAGGTATGGGCGTTTCTTTGAATACTTTAGACACGCTGAAACAAAAAGGTGTTTGGTCGATTCCTGTACGTCATGGTCTGGAAATCTTGAAAGCCATCATTGCCGACAAAGAATACAAAGGCGGTCGTTTGATAATTTCGGGAAGATACGGCGAAATGCCAACCTTGAATTATACCAAGAAACGTTTGCCGTTGGGTCGATTTATTTCAACCATCAAGCATCATATTCCGAAGGTAGAAGTGGTTTCAGAAGTAAGCATCAATTTGAATGATGATGTGTATTTGCAGAATCATATTTTCCAAAATCAATACGTTTTTCCTACTGTAATGATTCTGGAAGGAATGGCACAGGTTTGTAATATCTTAGCTGAGGACACTGATTACTGGGTTTTTGAAGATTTGAAAATCAATAAATCAATCTTTATCACGAAAAACGAAACCAATATTGTAAGATTTTTTGCGACTCGAATTTCAGCAAATACCTTCCATTTGGCGGTACAAAGTGATGATTCTAATTTCGAGACGAACTGTTTTGAGGCTTATGTGAAATTGGGAAAAAAACCAGATTTCAAATTGCCAGAAAACACGTATCTCGAAACCGAAAAATTGGAAATCAATGTCGAAAGTAAATTCTATGATGACCTTTTGTTCCATCATGGACCTTTCAGAAGAATCCAATCTTTCTTAGAAGTAAACGCTTTGGGGGCAATTGCCCACGCAAATACAAGTTTGAACGATACATGGTTCGGAGAATATTTGCCTACAACACTCTTATTGGGTGACCCAGGGTTAAATGATGCTTCGATTCACTGTCATCAGGCTTGCAGACCTCATAATAATCTTTTGCCAACGGGTGTAGGACAAATTGCTTTCAATAGTAAAGAATTGGAAGGACCTTTCTTCATCAGAACAACAGAGATTTATGACCGTGAAACTACCGCAAGAATAGATGTTTACGTGGTAAATGCCAAAGGAGAAGTCAAGCAATTCTGGAAATCATTGGATTTGACAAGAGTAACAGGTAGTAAATTCAAAGGTGTTTGGGAACCTAATTTCCTAACAACTTACATAGAATACTCACTGATGAAAATGGCAGATTCGACCGATGTAAAAGTACCGCAGGGCTTCCTGAAACAAATAGATACTTTGCGTTCGGTAGATATTTCGGACATAAGCGAAGAGATATTTGGCTACACGGTTTCGTTGAGTAAAAAATCTTCAATGAATGGTTTTGATATTGGAAAAAGTGAGAACCTTCTTTCAAACGAAATCAATATTCTGGACATCAGCGAGCCAATAGTACTTGAAATTGCCTTGGCAAATCAAGGTCTTAATAGTTTCAATAATGTAAAAACTTTAGAATATGCCAATTTTTAATTCACCAGATGGTGCATATTTCGAGTATCGATTTATCACTTCTTTTGAAGAAACAAATGTAGTCGGTAATATATATTTTGCAAATTATGCCGTGTGGCAAGGCAAATGCCGAGAGATGTTTCTTTACGAATATTGTCCTGATGTTATCGAAGATATAAGTAATGGCTTATACCTGATAACCTTGGATTTAAGTGTTCAATTCATCTCTCAGCTATTTGCTTTCGACAAAGTAGTTATGCGAATGTACATAGAAGCCCAAAGCGAAAGCAGGATTCTAATGCGGTTTGAATATTTCTGTGAAAAAGATGCAAAATTAACTTTGGTTTGTAAAGGACACCAAGCCGCTGCAGTAATGCGAAATAAAAACGGTGTGATGGTTCCGACGCATTTTCCAGATTCAATGATGGAGATAATCACAGAATATGCCAAATAAAAGCGTAATTATTTTAAAAATAAATCATTAAAAATTTCATTTCTTGCCAAATGGCAAGTGGATTTAAGAAATGATTTCAGAAATTTACATCATAAAACACTCACACAATGGTACAGGAAGTAATTGCTAAAACCAAGCTCATTTCTTTTGAGGACATTACAAAAACTTATCAGTTAGATACTCAGAAAGTTCATGCTTTAAGGGGAGTAACCTTTGATATTGGCAAAGGAGATTTCATTGCAATTGCTGGACCATCGGGTAGTGGAAAGAGTACTTTACTCAATCTTTTAACCCTGATAGACACCCCCACAAAAGGAAGAATTAGGTATAATAATGTTGATGTAGATACGCTTTCGGACAATGAGAAAACGCTGTTTCGGAATAAACAAATTGGTATTGTTTTTCAGAGTTATAACCTGATTCCAGTATTGAATGCCATGGAAAATGTGGCGTTTGCTCTTCAGGTTCAGTCAGTTTCTACTGCTGAAAGTTTAGATAGGGCAGCTCAGATGTTGAAAGAAGTTGGTTTGGGAACACATTTACGCCACCGACCTTCTAATCTGAGTGGTGGACAAAAGCAAAGAGTGGCTATTGCGAGAGCTTTGGTAACAAATCCTTCTATCGTGATTGCCGATGAACCAACTGCCGCTTTGGACACCAAAACTGGAATGGAAATTTTAGATTTAATGAAGGAACTGAATGAACATAAACGTACAACCTTCGTTTTTTCAACGCACGACGTCAGAATCATTAACAGTGTCGATCACGTAATTCAAATCGAAGACGGACGCTTAATCAATTAGATGCTATGAATTATTTTCAATTTGCTATCCGCAACATCATGCGTTACAAAAAACGCTCGATTGTTACCATCATGACTGTTAGTTTAGGCTTTACGGCACTCGGTGTACTTGGTGGTTTTCTCAATAACATTTTCTCTCGGCTGAAAGGGCAAGCAATTGTCGCCGAAAGGTTAGGACATCTAACTTTTGCCAAATCAGGATTTAAAGAAAATGGAAAATTAGAACCCGAAAAATATCTTTGGAACAAAAAAGAACTAACAGATATTCTCGGAGTACTACGGAACGACCCCAGTGTAGATTTGGCAACACCAAGACTAAGAATGTTTGGCGTTACCAGCAATGGAAAGGCTTCGACAATTTTCATTACCGAAGCCATTGTTTCGGCAGATGATCAGAAACTTATCAAGACAAACGTTGATGGTAGAACAGAAGTCGATGGACTGATTACTTTAAATAGTAAAAAAGGAGAATCCTCGGATGTAATTATTGGCTCTGAATTGGCAAGTATGATGAAGATTGGCAAAGGACAAAACATAACGTTACTGACGTCAACCAAAGATGGAATTGCTAATGCACTGGATGTCAAGGTGGTAGAGTCTTATAATACTGGAAATCCTGCTACGAATGACAAATTTGTACTCTCTGATTTTTCGATGGCACAAGACCTTTACGACACCGACGGAGCCGAAAGAGTAGTAGTAACCCTGAAAGAACCAGACAAAATCAAGGAAACAAAAGAAGTTTTACTGGCAAAATTAAAGTCTGCGGGGTATCAATTAGAAGCAACAACTTGGGAAGACCAGTCAGCTTCTTACAAAAAAGTGACAACATTATTTGGGGTAATTTTTAGGGTACTTACCATCATTATTTCAGTAATTGTCCTCCTGACGGTCACAAACACCATGCAGATGGTCGTGACAGAACGTACAAAAGAAATTGGTACAATGCGGGCAATCGGAATGTTAAAAAATCAGGTCATCAAATTGTTTTGTACGGAAGGTTTAATCATGGGAATCTTAGGTTGTTTAGCTGCCGCCCCAGTTTTATTAATCATTTCGACGATTCTGAGAGTTTCAAAAATCACTTTCACACCACCAGTTGCATCAGTACCAGTGCCATTAGTAATGATTACCAATCCAGTAAACATTGTGGTTATCTTCTTACTTTTTTGTGTAGTAGCGGTTGTTTCATCGTTTTTAGTTTCAAGAAAAATCGCCAATCAGTTAGTAGTAGATTCTTTAATGCAGTCAAATTAAATGGTTTGAGGAAAAGTTAAAAGTATTGTGTATTGAGTTCTGAGCAAACTCGGAAATATTGCCGATAATCTTAGTCATCGAAAAAGACTTAATACATAATACTTGAGACTTAATACAAAACCTCAAAAATCAATATTTCAAAACAATTACAATCATGGAAAAGACAAATGTAAAAATAAAATTCCCTTCTCAATTTGGGCAATACATCAGTAATATCGACACGCTTGAATTTGACGGAAATAGTGTAGATGATTTCATCAGTACGCTTGATAATATCTACGGGGACATTCGTGAGCGGATGTTTGAAGGTGACGGAAAAGTAAGACCGTACATCAATATTTTTGTAGGAAGCAAGAACATAGAATCCGTTGATGGCATGAATACCAAAATCAGTAATGGCGACTGTGTTTCATTGTTACTATCAAGGGCAGGAGGTTGATTTCAATATTCACAAATAGACAGTACATTTTCAAATTCATAAATTTATTTTAGCAATGTTAAAGGTAGTCCTTTTAAATATCCATCTTATTTCAACAATTGTCTGGGTTGGAGCTGTGTTCATGGGGACATTTATTGATTGGCCTTCTGCAAAACGCAGTGTAAAAGAAAATGAATTTCCCTTTCGATTTATCATCGGGCAAGGGAGTAGGGTTTTTTACAGTGTTTATTCAGGAATTTTTCTGATGTGGACAACAGGAATAGGATTAGTACTTACGCATCCTCCGCAAACACCCAGAGAAATAATGATGCTGGTAGGCAAAACAGTTGCTTTACTTTTTATGACAGGTTTCACGATGTACGGTACGTTCTCGACCTGGCCCAAAATACAATTAGCTACCCACGCCGAAGCCCATAAACTCTATGAAAATTACATGAAAAGAGCCGTTGGTACTTTTACTTTCGGAATCATTGGAGCGGTGCTTGGCTTGTGGATTTATTGATTTTGAAGGAAATAGAGAAAAAATTAAACATAGAGTTTTAGAGAAGTAGAGTTGATATTTTGTTTTTCTCTAATCCAATTTCTCAAAGTTTTATTTGGGTAGTGACTAAGTTATTATGCTTTTGTAGTAATTTTTTTTGGCAAAAAGACCTCGTGAGAGGTCAAACATGATTAGCCATACGTGAAACGTATGGAATAGTGCAATGAGAGAGTTCAACCCCGAACGGGGTTGAAGCCACAGGTTAATTCATTTTTCCCCGAGTTTCACTCAGGGCTAATCAAATTTAATCCTTTCAGGATTTCTAAAAGTTTTTTCCTGTTCATCAACCCTTTAGTTTTAATTTTAAAAGTATGAAAAAGAATATTATTTCCCCGAAATACATCCTCTTATTAGTGATTGTTATTATGACTTCTGTCGTCTTCGGACAAGATTCAGAAGCATTGAAAGCACTAAAGAAATCAGACTTTTACCGAGGTGGGAGTGAAGGCGTTGAGTGGGACATAAAAGTACAAAACATTGAACAAGGCGAAACTAAAAACGATTTCGTTCTGACGGTTGAAGGAACAGCAACCGATGATCATTTTTATTCATTAATTACGTTTGTTGGACCTAAAAAATTTGAAGGACAGAAACTCCTCATCAGGGACAAAAGTATGTGGTTCATGAAAAAAGGATTGTCAAACCCTGCTCCGATTTCGAGCCGACAAAGATTATCAGGCAATGCCGCCAATGCTGATGTTGCTGCCGCCAATTATAGCAATGATTACAATATTGAAAGTACAACAGACGGAACATTCAACAATAAACCTTGCTGGATTTTATTGCTGAAGGCAAAAGATAATCTTGTTACTTATCCGATGGTAAAATATTGGATTAGTAAAACTGAGAATTTTGGTTTGCAGGCAGAGTTTTACGGAAAATCCGAAAAATTGATTAAAACTGCCGTTTTTGAGTACGAAAATAAGGTAGAGTACAAAGCAAAAAAGTACAGTTATCTTTCAAAAATATCAATTTCTGACATGATTAATAAAGATGACAAGACAATTCTAAGTATATCGAAGGTGTCATTTCCAACTTACGCAAGTTCAAAATTCCAAAAAGAAAGACTTTTAGATTGAACTGATTTTTTTTGTACCAAGTACAAAGTATTTATCGCAATAAATTTCAGTAGTTTTTATGTATTTATTAGTGGATATAACCTGACTAACCAGTTCACTTAGGACTTAATACTTGATACTTAATACTAAAACACACTCTCCAAAACGAAATATTTAATGAAAAAATGGCTCATCATATTATTGTTGTTTCTTGTGAGGGGCGTATTCGCAAAGGAGGGTGCTGACTCATTAGGAAAAAAACGTTTCAGTTGGTCAATCCAGCCGATGTTGTTTAGTAAGAATACGGGTTTTGAAAATCAATTAGGAACAATTAATCCTGATAATAGAATTGCTCAAATCCACAAAAATGATGGCGGATTGTACATAAGACCAGATTTTAAGTACGAATATAACAAGTTTACATTTTGGGTGAAACCTCGTCTCCATGCTGATTTTCCACCCAATGTTACTCCGAGAGGAAAGGAATCTTGGAAAGGAGAATATTACTCAGGAGAGTTTTTTTTCCAAGATTTAAAAGCTCGCTGGCAAATCAATGACAAAATGTTTGTGCAAGGCGGCTCTACTGTGCCGATGATAACACCGACCAATTGTCATCATTAGTTGAACTGGAAGCCACCGATAATTTAGAGATATTTTGTTTAGGTCTCAAAAACTTTGGGGCAAGAGAAACAGATTTAAAGAAATTGATTGACTATCAAATCATGGTAGGACTAATAGCAAAATTCTAAAACGATGAAAAGCGAACCTCTGAACAAAACAAAAATTCCTTGGTACTATCTACTTTTTTTGGTGACAGTACTAACGGTATGGCTGTGGTACATGATTAGTCATGATAGTTTTTACTTGTACTCAAAACGTTGGGCTGCTGCCCTCACGATGCTCTTTGGGTCATTTATAGCAGGTGCAAGCCCCGAAGGAAGTGCCGCCATTGCGTATCCAGTTTTTACATTAATACTAAAAATTCCACCAGAAGTTGCCAGGAATTTTGCATTTGCTATTCAGAGTATCGGCATGACCTCGGCTACTTTGTTGATTATCGGAATGAAGATTAAGGTTGAATGGAATTATATTTTGTACGTGACATTAGGAGGATTGGTAGGATTGATTATGGGAACGTATTATGTCGTTCCCTTAATTTCACCAATGCAGGCAAAGTTATTTTTTGTGTCGCTGTGGCTGAGCTTTGGCATTGCTCTCTGGATTCAGAATAAAAACAAAAACCGAGAAGTTTTCGACAGTATTCAGTCATTGATGGGTTCAGATATTTTCAAGTTGATTGTATTTGGTTTTATTGGTGGAATCATCTCTTCAATTTTCGGAACGGGTATCAATATTTTTACTTTTTGCTTAATGACAATTTATTATCAAGTAAGTGAAAAAGTAGCGACACCCTCGTCGGTGATTATCATGACGATTGAGACACTGTTTGGAATTTTTATTCATACAAAGGTCGTCGGAGATTTTCAACCATTGGCTTTTGAACTTTGGATAGTTTGTATTCCAGTTGTGGTATTTTTTGCACCACTCGGAGCTTTCGTTATCAGTAAAATGCCCCGTGAAGGCATAGCCAGAATACTTTATACAATTCTGATAGTACAATTCATCGGAGCGATGTGGGTTATCAAACCATCCCCCATACAAGCAATAATTTGCGGAGGAATCCTCTTATTTGGTACTGGACTATTCAGTTATTTAGCAATTATTAGTAAAAAGAGGAATGCTCCTCCAACCAGAATTTTAAGTAGGAAACCTCCCATTTATCAGTAGTAAATTTTAAAATTTAGAACTCAAAAACTATCAATGACTCATGATACAATTAGGAAAATATTTGGATAACCTTCGTGGGGTTGTCAAAGAAGTAGATGTGAAATCAGCTTTTCAGAAACAAAAAGAAGGTGCTGTATTATTGGATATAAGAGAAAAAGACGAAGTAAATTCTGGCAGTCCGACCAACGCACTGAGAATTTCAAAAGGTATGCTCGAAATGAGTATTTCAAATGATATTCCCAATGATGACACTGAAATTTATTTGCTATGTGCTTCTGGCAGAAGATCATTAGTGTCTGCTTTTACCTTGCAACAGTTAGGTTATAAACATATCTATTCTGTAAAAGGTGGATTTACCGAATGGAAAAATCAAGAATTACCATTTGAAGTACCTCAGAAACTCAATGAGGAGGATTTAGAGCGGTACAAACGTCATTTATTAATTCCTGAAATCGGAGAAAAAGGACAGATAAAACTCCTCAAAAGTAGGGTTTTGATTGTGGGTGCGGGTGGTATTGGCTCGCCTGTGGCTTGGTATTTGGCTGCTGCTGGTGTGGGAAATATTGGTATTATTGATGATGATGTCGTTGATAGAACCAATCTTCAAAGACAAATTTTGCATACTGAAAGTAGCGTAGGTTCTTTCAAAGTTGATTCCGCCAAGGAACGTTTAGAGGCACTGAATCCGAAGATTAACATTATCCCAATCAAGGAAAGATTGAATGCCGAAAACATAGAATCTATCATCAGTGATTTCGATGTGGTTTTGGATGGTACAGATAATTTCACGACAAGGTATTTGATTAATGATGCTTGTGTAAAATTAAAAATTCCGAATGTACACGGTTCTGTTTTTCGTTTTGAAGGACAAGTTTCTACTTTTTGGCCCGCTTCCGAAAAAGAAAATGCTCCGTGTTATCGTTGCGTGTATCCTTCTCCACCGCCACCAGAATTAGCTCCATCATGTGCAGAGGCAGGTGTTTTAGGTGTTTTGCCAGGCATGGTAGGGGTTATGTGTGCAACTGAAACCATCAAAATTTTAGTAGGTTTTGGAAATTTGATGGTCGGGAAACTATTATGCTTCAATGCCGCAACATGGGATTTTGATGTGTACGACGTTGACCAAAAAAGTGATTGTCCATATTGCGGTTGCAAGCACGAAGAAGACTATCCCGAGTACTCAAATTATGCTCAGTTTTGTTCAATATAATAGCTGTTGGCTGTCGGCATTTGGCTTTTAGCTAAAATATATTTTCTATCAGATGCTTTTGTTCATTCTAATTTCTGCGAAGCCAAAAGCCAATTGCCAAAAGCCGTTTATCACTCTATCATTTACAATATCACAATCCTCAATATGAAAAAGTTATCAATTATCATTATTACCATGTTTATTTCAACACAAAACTTTGCACAATCTATGCTCACGACATCTGAAAGAAAATTTGTAGCAGAATACCTGCAACAAACCAAACAGGATTTTTTGAAAGCCATCAAAGGCTTGACACCAGAACAATTGAAGTTCAAAACTGGCGAGGGAGAATGGAGTATTGCGGATTGTGTCGAACACATCACTGTATCAGAAATAGGGATATTTTCATTGAGTCAGAAGCAATTAGAACTGCCCTCGGACGTAGCGAAAAGGAAAGAAATCAAAGTAGATGAAAAGACTATCGTGAACAGATTGGCGAACAGAAATTCAAAGGCAAAATCTCCAGAAGTTTTGAAGCCGACGGGGAAATTTCCAAGCCTTGAAATAGCAGAACAAGCATTTACCAAGCAAAGGGACAGCTGTATTACCTACGTGAATACAACAAATGCAGACTTACATTTTCATTATTGGCAGCACCCCGCTACGGGAACGATTGATATTTATCAAATGATTATTTTGATGGCAGCTCATAGCAAAAGGCATACTTTACAGATTGAAGAAATAAAATCAAATTCCAATTTTCCGAAAATGTAATTCAGTGCCGATTTCTTTAAATTCTCTTAATACTAAAATATGAATCATGATGAAAAACTGGATACTAACTGTGTTAATTATCCTACAAGGGTTTTTAGCATTCTCCCAAAATACTCAGACCATCAGAGGAAAAGCCGAAGATGAAATAACACATAATCCGATTCCTGGGGTAAATATTATGATAGTCGGAACGAACATCGGAACTTCAACTGATGTGAATGGAAATTTCAGAATTCCAAATGTTCCCGTGGGCAGACAAACCATTAAAATTACATCGGTAGGTTATCAGCCTCAGCAAATGAAAGATGTTGTCATTACGGCAGGAAAGGAATTTATTGTGAATATGATTCTGATTGAAGACATCAAACAATTGGATGAAATTGAGGTGAAATTCGATAGAAAAAATGATAAAGCACTGACAGCCAATGAAATGTCTTTGATTTCTTCGAGGGCATTTAATAGTCAGGACACGAAAAAGTTTGCGGGTGCATTGGGCGACCCCGCCCGTATGGTTGCCAATTATGCAGGAGTTGTGGGGGCAAATGATTCTCGGAATGACATCGTTGTTCGGGGAAATTCTCCCTTGGGTAGTCTTTGGCAATTAGAAGGAATCAACATTCCCAACCCCAATCACTTCGGAACTTTGGTAAGTACAGGCGGTCCAGTTAGCATGCTCAATAACAATAATATCGACAAATCAGATTTCCTGACAGGGGCTTTTACTGCCCAATATGGCAATGCAACTTCCAGCGTTTTTGATATTAGTTTGAGAAATGGTAATGATGAAAAGCGAGAAATGGTAATCCAGACTGGCGTAAACGGTTTAGAAATTGGTGCTGAAGGTCCAATTGCCAAAGATTCCAAATCTTCCTACATCGTCAACTTTAGGTATTCTACTTTAGCACTTTTCAAGAAATTAGGGGTTGATGTTGGTACAGGCGGAGGTTTGCCAATTTACCAAGATTTGAATTTTAAGCTCAATTTTGTGCTGAGCAATAAAGCTAACTTAACCGTTTTTGGTTTAGCAGGAAACAGCAAAGTGGACTTCTTGGGCGACAATGTTGACACCACCAAGAGAGGGCTTTTCTTGGGCGATGAAAATGCCAATACTTTAGTTAGATTCAGACCTTTTATTGGTGGAATTGGCTACTCGTATAAGATTTCTAAAAAGGTAAATACAAAACTTACCTTTGGTTACAGCAAAACTTATCAATCATTACAAGGAGATTCGATAAGTTTGGTTGACAGAAGAAAGGTATTTCCGAATAGAGAAGGTAAGTTAGAGACTCAGAAGTTTACCTTAGACTGGAAACTGAATTATAAAATTGATGCTCAGAATGCTCTTTCTGTTGGGGCAAATATAGACTTTATAGATTTTGATTTGTACAACAAACGATTCTATAAAACATCTGAAAAAACCTTTATTGATAGCAAGGATAACACAGCATTGATTCAGGGATTTACACAATGGAAGCATCGTTTTAGCAATAAATTAACTGCTGTTGCTGGTGTTCACTTTCAGAATCTTGTGTTGAATGGTAGTACTGCCGTAGAGCCGAGGTTTGCGATGAGTTATCAAGCAAATTCATCCAACGCATTTACCGTAGGATACGGGCTTCATAACCAAATGCAAAATATTACAACTTATTTTATCCCGACAAAGGGTAAAACTGGACCTGTATTGACTAACCGAGATTTAGGGTTCACTAAAAGTCAGCATTTCATCTTGGGCTACGAAAAAAATATCACAGACAACCTTCGTTTGAAAGTAGAAACTTATCACCAAAGTCTCTCTAATGTTCCTGTCGAAACTCGTTCAAGTGCTTATTCTGTCTTGAATTCTGGAGCAACTTTTATTGCCTTCGAGAATGACAGTTTGGTCAATAAAGGCACAGGGACAAACTATGGTTTAGAGTTAACCTTAGAGAGATTTTTTGACAAAGGACTCTATTTTCTCGTAACTGCCTCTGTTTTTGATGCCAGCTATAAAGGAAGCGACGGCATACAACGGAATACGACTTTCAACAATAAATATGCGGTAAATATCTTAGCGGGCAAGGAAATAAAGATAGGCAAAAACAAAATATTCAGTTTCAATTTTAAAATGTCTTCGTCTGGTGGTAAATATCTTACGCCCCTTGATTTAAAGAATTCACAGATTCAGAAAGAAGCAGTTTATGATGAATCAAGGGCGTTCTCTGAACAACAAACGGGCTATTTCAGGATTGATGTAAAACCGTCTTTCAGAAAAGAATATGCAAAAAGTACATTTGAACTATCGGTAGATTTACAAAATGTTACTAATAGTAAAAATGTATTCCTCCAGTCGTACAACCCAAGAATAAATGCAGTAACGACGGAATACCAGCAGAAGTTTTTCCCAGTACCAAGTGTAAGATATACTTTTTAGGAACAGTGAAATCGAATCAAGTTTATATTTATTTCTGTTATGTTAATTACCCAGTATCAGAAGATTTTTTCCTTAGTTATTATACATCGCTTCCAGAATTTATCCGTGTTAAGACAGATAGTTTTCTGAAAATAGAGGACAAAATAAAAAGCATACTGGGTAAACATCTACTGCTACATGGGTTCGAGAAAATGGGGATTGAGAAACAAAACATAGAAACCTTTGATTATCAGGACAATAGCAGACCGTATCTAAAAAAACCAGCAAGTTTGGATTTTAACATTTCTCATTCTGATTCATTGATTATTTGTGCTTTGAGTAACGACACACAAGTAGGAATAGACATAGAAAAAAATGTAGAGAAAGATTTGTCAATTTTCAGGAATCAACTCTCTGTGAATCAATGGGAAACGATTGAAGAAACGATAAATCCGACAGCCCTTTTCTTTCAGTATTGGGTACAAAAAGAATCTCTCATAAAAGCTTGTAATGCTGACATTCCTTTTGGCGAAATTGAATTTCAGTACAATAGGGCTACTATCAACAGAAAAACTTGGTACTTGAATACCATCAATATTGACTCAGATTATTCGTGTTGTTTAGCAACTAACTTCAAAGCTGATATTTCAATTGAAGAGGTTTTATTTACTTAATTGGTTGTCGACAATTTTTGTGGTAGGGGCGAGCAAATGTTGCCCAATAACATTCGTCCTCCCTCATATGAATACCGTTGACGAATGCTATTCGTCCCTACGTTAGTCATTCCACAAAAATTGTCAGTAAACCTCAATCGTGTTACTGTTAATATCTATCTATTTGATTATCAGGTAGATAAATCAAATACAAATACAATTAACAATCTCTATAATCGTATTTAATTACCCATTTTCTGCATTTCTGAATTCGTCTAACTAATCAATCGAGATTAGTACTTTGATGAATGTACTTTACTTTTCCAAAACCATCAATTTTCTCAAATCAGTATCTTGCTCATTTGGCGTTTGTTACGCTTCAAATGGGATGAAAATCTATTGCCTTTTCAAAGTCAATGATTAGTTTATTTTAAACAACAAAAACCAATTACAATTTCTATGAAAACGATTATCAAAACGATAGCCTTTTTGGTTATTACCGCCAAATCAGCGTTTGGACAAATGCCCAACGATGCTCTTTACACACCCAAAAACTCGGCTTGGGCAGTGGTTTCATACAACAATGGACGATGGACTGAATATTGGGAAAATACCAGAAAACGTGATAACCCAAATTTTGGCACACACACCACCCAGACTTTCATGCCGATGCTAAATATCGGAATTAAGGATAACCTAAACCTTAATGTTAGCCTCCCGTACATCTCTACTTCAACAACTGCCAGTAACTGGATCAATATGCAGGGCTTTCAAGACCTGTCTGGGTGGTTGAAATATCGGGTTTGGGGAGAAAAAACGGGATTTTCTGTACATACTATTGTGGGTGGTTCAATACCCGTAACTGACTATGTACCAGACTTTCAGCCAATGTCGATAGGTTTACAATCCAAGACTTTTACAGGAAGACTTTTAGCAAATTATACGCACGTGTCAGGTTTGTACGCAACGGCTTTTGCGAGTTACATCTACCGAGACAACATCAAAGTTGATAAGTATTCGTACTCGCTGGATGGGACACTTTATAACACTAACGAAGTTCCAATTCCAAACGCTTTTGATGCTTCTTTGAAAATTGGATATATCAACAAAAGCCTTCAAGCGGAACTTTTGGTAGAACAACTTTCTGGATTGAGTGGGGACAATGTTCGCAAAAATGATGCTCCATACCCAACAAATAAAGTGCAAAGTACAACCGTAGGATTTTATGGGAAATATCAACCCAAAAATATCGGATTGAATGCACGAATTACCCAATTAGCTGATGGTCTGAACATTGCTCAAACCCTAAATATTTCAGTTGGAGCTATTTATCAATTCAGTTTCATCAAATAGGTCTTTCCGTTTTCTTCTAAATACCGTTTTTATTTTACTCAATAAACATTAACATTTATGAAAATTATTAAGAATATTTCAAAGTCAATCATTTTATTGTTTGGCTTGTCGCTGACAATTATCTCTTGTGATAAAACAATTGTCGAACCTGTCAAAGATGCTTATCGCCCGATTAAGTTAGATGCCAACGCTGGCAACTGGAAAACATACACATTGGAAAGTCCCAACGAATTTGCAGTCCCAGTCCCCAAACCTTTCAGCTCGTCTGAATATCAAGCAGAATTAGTTGCCTTGAAAGATGCAGGTAAAAATCTTACAGCTGAAAATAAAAAAGCCATAGAATATTGGGGTTCAGGAGCGGTTTATCGTTGGCATGAAATCGGGCGTCTTTTGGCTGCACGCTATAATATCGCACCAGAAGCAGATGCCAATGGAATCTATCCAATACCTAATATTTTTACTCCACAGTCATATCCAAAATTTCCATTTGCCAGCCCACCGTACTCATCACGTGCTTGTGCGTATTTAGCGGTTGTGCAATACGATGCTTTAGTTGCCGCATGGAACTATAAATATAAGTACAACAGAAATGCTCCGTATAAATATGATGCAACAGTGCAGACGGCATTACCAATGTCAGATTTACCATCGTATCCTTCAGAAGATGCAGTTGTGGCGGCGGCTTCTTTCATGGCGTTATCAACTTTATATCCTTGTGAAGTAGAATTTTTGACTGCCAAACTTGAAGAATCAAAAAATGCAAGAACTTGGGCAGGGATGAATGTGAAAAGTGATTTGGATGCAGGGGAAGCATTAGGTAAAGCCATTGGTGCAAAAGTAGTAGATAGAGCCTTGAAAGACGGAATGCTACAGTCGGCAAGTCAGATAAATACTCCTAAATTTATGGCAGATGCTACCAGCAGAGGTGTTAAAAACATTTGGGTAAGTCAGGAAATTCCTGCTCGTCCGCCAATGTTACCTAATTTTGGATTGTTACCTACTTGGAATTTTGATAGAGCAACATTGAATAAAATTCGTCCAAAGATGCCTTATGTTGTTGGTTCACCCGAATGGCAAAAAGATTATGACGAATTGGAAGCAATCAATAAAAATCAAACTCGTGAACAAGCAAGAATCGCTAACTTCTGGAATGATGGTAACGCCAGTTATTCTCCGCCTGGACACTGGAATAAAATTGCAGCAGAGCTTTGCCACGACAATAAATTTAGTGAAGTTGCCATGGCGAGAACAATGGCATTGGTTGGTACAGCCTTGATGGATGCTGGGATTGGTTGTTGGGAAACAAAGTTTTATTACTTCACGGCTCGCCCGCAGCAGTTTGGTCTAAAAACCTCAATCGGAACGCCCAATTTTCCTTCTTATACCTCTGGGCATTCGACTTACTCAGCAGCCAGTGCGACAGTTTTGGGGTATATTTTCCCAAGTAAAAAAGATGAGTTAGAAGCAATGGCTTTAGAAGCATCCAATTCAAGGGTATATGGTTTGATTCACTTTCGGGTTGACTGTGAAATGGGTTTGGAACATGGTAAAAAAATTGGACAATATGCCGTAGCCAGAGGTAAAGCGGATGGTTCTGAATTGTAAGATATACAAATAATTTTATCGCAAAGGCGGGAAGAAGAAAGCTAAGTTTTCGTCTTTCCGCCTTTGCGATTTTAAGTTTTTAATAATATAATTTATAGTTTTTTGAATTCTTTGAGGATTTCCATAAAATTGGAATTTATCTTGCTTTATTCTCATGGCTCAAAAATTACACTTGGTTTAAAGAAAGAAAATCTATTCTCATTCAATATTACACAAGTAATTTTAAGACAAACATTTATTCCTAATTATCGGAAATTTTAATAAATAATTTCCATTTATTAGGAATTTTGAAATTTTATACTTTATTTTGTTTACGAAATATTCGTATCAATCGAATTTAATGTATCGCATTTTCAATAATTGCTTTGATGAAAACTTTTACAAAAATTAGCCTACTGGCTTTTCTCTTATTCTTCAATTTTCACATAAAAGCCCAAACGATGACGGACGGGATTTTTATGTCGAAAGGCAGCCTTTGCGGCTCTGTCATGTATTCTAATGACACTTGGAAAAACTTCTGGGAAGGTACTTTGTACAGAGAAAATAAAAACGTTGGAACACTCACGACCCAAAGTGTAAACTTGATGGTCAACTATGGATTTTCTGATAAATTCAATGTCATTGCTGGGCTTCCATATATTTCAACCAAAGCATCTGCTGGTACCTCGCACGGTATGGAAGGCGTACAAGATTTAACTTTAGGGTTGAAATACCGCCTTGTTCAAGCAAAAAATCTTTCTATTATTGGCTTTGCTGGTGGTTCTGTGCCAACCAATAATTACGTGGCTGACTATATGCCTTTTGCGATTGGTTTTCAAAGTAAAAATGTATTCGCAAGAGGAATTCTATACTATACTTTACCGCATGATTTAGCCTTTACCTTGAATGGTTCATTTACCCATCGCTCTAATGTAACGATTGACAGAGAAATGTACTACGCTGGCGACAGAGCCATTTTTAGTAATCAGGTTGCTTTGCCAGATGTGGTAAATATCGGAGCAAAATTTGGTCATTATTCTTTCCGTTGGCAGTTAGAAGCCACTTTCGACCAACAAACTATGGGACAAACCGTAGGTGGCACAGTGGATATTCGTAGAAACGATGGACCATTTTTTGGCTCACAATTTAACTCAACTCGCTTGGGTGTTTTCGGGGCGTATCGTATTCCGAAATTTAAAGATTTACAAGTGATTGGAAGTATAAGTAAGGTTATCTCTGGACGCAACGTTGGCGAATCTACAATCATGAGTGTAGGAGTTTCTCAGTTCATTGATTTCTTCAAAAATAAACCAAAAGGTGTGCCTTCTGGTCCAATTTGTCGCCCAGGTGATGCAAAACACGAGATGAATGAAACCAAAGAGCAAAAGAAATAAGACATTAATAATCAGATAATTATAAAGTCATGAAATCGTCATTTACAAAATATATAAAAATTACTTTCGCTGTACTGACCCTGATAGGAGGGATGACAGCCTGTGAAAAATACATCGACAGCGATGGTACCGAATTGGCAGCTTTAGCTCCTGCTAAAACGGATGTAGAAGCAGCCACTTGGAAACCTTACACTTTGGTAAGTCAAAAAGAATTTGCAGTTGCTACTCCAGAAGCAGTAACTTCTGATAATTATTTGAAGGAAATCGCCGAAGTAAAAACAGCCGTTGCCAATGTTACAGAAGACCAGCGTAATGCCATTCGTTATTGGAATGGCGGCGGAATTTTACGTTGGAATCAAATCATGCGGGAATTGGTTGCAAAAAATAATTTGCCCCCTGCCGAAAATGCAGAAGGGAAATATCCAATTCCAAGTGCTGCCAATGCCGACAATATTGATAACTTGATTGGTACAACATTTCCATTCTCGAATCCTCCTTATGCAGCTCGTGCTTATGCGTATATGTCTGTGGCTCAGTACGATGCACTCGTAGCAGCCATGGCTTGGAAGAAACAATACGGTCGCAAAAGTCCTAATGCAGTTGATGCCAGCATAGTCCCTGTAATTGTTGCCGCTCCGAAATTACCATCATTTCCATCTGAAGATGCAGTGATGGCGGCGGTTAGTTATGAGTTCATGAAAAGGCTTTTTCCAAAAGCTGCTGACACCACTTATTTATTCAAAAAGAAAGAGGAACAAAAATGGTATAAACTATGGGCTGGGGTTTCGACACGCTCTGATATTGAAGCAGGAGAAAAATTAGGGAAAGCAGTTTTTGCAAAAGTTTTTGCTCGTTTCAGGACGGACGGCATGGCTAATGCCGTTGGAACACAAGTTAAATGGGATAGTTTGAGTAAAAGAATCGAAGAGCGTGGAGACATTGCTTGGAAATCTATGGAATCTGCTCCTCGCCCGCCAATGTTACCTTTTTATGGAAACGTTGCCGCTTGGAATATGGATAGAAAAACGTTGACAGACATCAGTACTTCTATTCCGCCTTTGTCTTTGAAATCAGAGGAGTTCAAGCAACAATTGGCAGAAGTAAAGGCTTATACTACCACCAAAGCAACCCGTGAAAACATCGCCATTGTACATTATTGGGCAGACGGTGCGGGTACACATACCCCTCCTGGGCATTGGAACCAGATTGCATCGGGGTATATTGTGGCAGACAAGCAGTCCGAAGTAAGGGCGGCAAGAAACTTTGCTTTATTGAATACAGCTATGATGGATGCTGCCATAAGTTGCTGGTACACAAAGAGTTATTATTATTTGCCAAGACCTTCACAAATAGATACTGATATAAAAACCTTAACTGGTTTACCCAATTTTCCTTCTTATACTTCTGGGCATTCGACGTTCTCAGCAGCCGCTTGTGAAGTATTGAGTTATATTTTCCCTGCTGGAAAAACTGATTTCACCGCAAAAGCAGAAGAAGCATCAAAGTCAAGATTGTACGGAGGGCTTCATTTCAGAATGGATTGCGAAAGCGGACTAAAAATCGGAAGAAGTATCGGAGAAAAGGCAGTTCAAAGAGGACAAACGGATGGAGTTTTGTAGGTAAATTTTAGGTAAGGGAAATTGTAAATTTAAAAGTACCACGTACTTTCTTTTTACCACAAAAGAAACAAAGAAAACAAAGATTTGTAATAATTAACTTTTGCTTTCTTTGTGCCTTTGTGATAAAAAAAGTGTATGATAATTTCCCTTAATTACTCGCCAAGACCGCTCCAGGTAAATAAATCAATAATCTTCCTGTGGTTTCAAAAGTATCTAATTGACCTGTTGTGAGGGGTTTTGCAGTAACTGCATGAATGTACATATTACTGGTATCAGAAGTAAAAATACCTTTGTGATTGGCTGAATAAAATCCTAAAAACATGGCATCATCGCCAGAAAGCCATATTTCATGAGCAAACTGTTTATGATTACTTACGGTATGTTCTATTCCTTCTTGCCAGTTAATCACATGATAGCTTAAATTTTTAGTGAACCCCCTAACAATAAACGGAAAAGGTTTACTGGTGTCAATTCCGTTTTCATTGGCAGTTTTTACTACAATTTTTTCTAATTCTTGATAGCTATTTACATCTCCATAATGCTCGACAGAATGCCAGTCTTTCACATAAGCATAGACAAACATGGTAGCTTTATGATTAAAAGTTGTATCCGTTTTCACATAAGTATCTTTAATTTTTGAAACCAATGCACGCCCATTCATCACGGTAACGTGTCCTTGAAGGCTATCAATAATTCCTATCCCAAAAAGCCCTTTCTGCATCATTGTATCCAAACCAACATTGGAACAAAGATTTGCTTCGTACATCATTTTTTGGAGATTCCCTGCTACCCTGACAGGATGGATTTGTGCAGAAAGAGATGCCACTACAAGCAGCATAATTCCGTAGGTAAGCAAGAACTTTTTCATAAGAATTAAGCCCCTGATAGGGATATTTAAAGATGAGGAAAAATTATTTAAAAAAAACGTAACTCTCTGACAATCAGTTCAAAGATTGTACCAATTTTAGATAAGTATAGATATTTCTTGAATGAAGATTTTTTAGACCGACACTTTTTAGATAAAAAATAAAAAGCGTTATTCATTTGAAAAAATAGCCGCCAGATAGTATCATAGCGGCTATTGAAAACATCTAATATCCGCAAAAATATAGAATCAGGGCTT
>JAAFJL010000037.1 GCA_013298865.1 Cytophagales bacterium
ATCAAAACAGACGAAGTTTTCCTCAGAATTTCTGGTAAAATCCAACAAGATTCCGAACATTACGAATTGATTTCCAAATACTTACCAAGCGTGAGCATATAAATTAATTGTTGGAGTTTGAATGGTAGACACAATTACTTTCAATTTTTACAAACAAATTCCTCCTTCAAATTACCTTAAAACTTGACAACTCAGACTCTATGAAAAAAATCGCATTTTTCCCAGGCTCTTTCGACCCATTTACCAAAGGACATCATGATATTGTGATGCGTGGTTTGACAATTTTTGATGAAATTATTATCGGAATTGGTCATAATGCCAATAAAGTACGATATTTTCCCATCGAGAAAATGACTACTTGGATTGAACAAACTTTTGAAGGAAAACCAGTTAAAGTGGTGTCTTACAACGACTTAACGGCAAATATTGCCAAGCAAATGAATGCAGATTTTATTCTGAGAGGTCTGAGAAATACAACCGATTTTGAATACGAAAACTCAATTGCCCAAGTGAACCGTTACTTAGTAGAAGGAATGGAAACGGTCTTTTTGATAACTTCTCCACACCTTGCCCCGATAAGCTCTACAATTATCAGAGATTTACATAGATACGGAACAAATATTGATGATTTTATTCCGTATAATTTGGACTAAGTATTTGATTGTTAAAAACTTATGAAAAGAATAGCAAGCCTGTGTTTATCTTTCTGCTTACTTTGTAGTTGTGGAGATATGTCTTCAAATGATAAAAAAAAGCCCATTGATAGTCTCAAAAATACGGTTTATCAAAGTACAAAAATGCCAAGAGATACGACCAAAATAAAGGTCAATTTCGATAAAGAAGAGCCAAATTTTTATTCCAAATCAGATTTAGCAAATATTTTAGAATTTTATCCAGAACTCAACCAAGAAAGTTACGATTCACCAGACATCTCATGGAACAATAGAGGCTTATGTGGAGATAGTACAGATCATTGGTTTTCGGGTGAGGCTGGGCAAGACCAATATTATGTTTTGTATGGTTATTATCACAGACAACGAAATGGTGAACAAAACCTTCAAAATGAAAGGAAGAAAATTACTATTCTTTATCAAAAAATCAACGAAATTTTTGGAAAGTTATCACATGGAGGGACAGGTTTTGGTCACTTATATCAGCGAATTGAAGGCTACGTTGAGCATGATTTAGATTTGTTGATTTATGAAAGAAAATCAAGCAGAGAAAAAAAATATGACATCACAAAACAGAAAAAAATATTTATCCAATCACTCAGACAAATCGTTGCAGACGAAACCCATTCAGACATTGACATTACCGATGATTTAGAAAAAACCAGTCAAATCAACGAATTGAATAAAGTTATTGACAAAATTGACGAAGAGATTACGGAGTATTTTTACCTTAAAAAAACTCAACTTTTTTGTTATGAACATTATAGGTAATGAATAGATTATCAGATTATTACACTGAAATTCCAGCAATAAAAATATGAAAAAAATAGCGATTCATGGTCGAAATTTTTCTGAAAATATACTTCCATTTGTACAAGGAATGTTTGATGACCTTGCCGAACGAAATTGTGAAGTCATCATTTCAGAAACCTATCAAAACTTCCTTTCAACGACCAATATCAATCATAATGTTACCCAGTTTTATGATACTAAAAAAGGTGTTTTCGAGGCAGATTGTGTACTCAGTCTCGGAGGCGATGGAACACTTTTGGAGTCGGTCACACACGTTCGAGAACGAGAAATCCCAATTTTGGGTATCAATACAGGTCGTTTGGGTTTTTTGGCGGCAATTTCTCCCGATAAAATCAAGGAAAGTTTATCCGAACTTTTCAACAATGAATTTGAGATTGAAAGACGCTCGTTGGTTGGTATTGAAACAACACAAAATGGTGAGGTAGTAGAGTTTTTTGATGGCGTAAACTTTGGTTTGAACGAATTAGGTTTAATGAAAACTGATACCTCTTCAATGATTGTTATTAAGTCATATCTGAATGGACAAGAACTAAATGCTTATTGGGCGGATGGGCTAATTATCTCAACACCAACGGGTTCTACAGGATATTGCCTTAGCGTTGGTGGTCCATTGGTCATGCCTACATCGGATATTTTTGTTATTGCCCCCATGAGTCCACACAATCTAAATGTGCGTCCATTAGTAGTTTCGAGTGACGTAGTGATGAGTTTTGAAATAGAAAGCCGAAGTAAAAACTTCATGATTTCATTAGATTCACGCTCAAAAGTTGTGGATAGCGATACTAAAATCACAATGAAAAGAGAAAGTTTTGATGCTTGCGTGATTAAAATGAAAGATACCAATTTCCTAAATACCCTAAGAAGTAAGCTCAATTGGGGTTTAGATGTGAGAAACTAACCTTTTCAATTACCAATAAACAATTATCAATTTAGCGTGCGTCATTAGGCATGAGTAAGTACTTCGAATGATGATTGCTATATGTTTTACGGCAAACGGCTTACAACTTAATAACTGTTTACTGATAATTGATAACTGTTCACTGGTAATTGAAAACTGGCATTATTTTAGCTAAAAATTAATTGAAAAAGCCCCATTAAATACAACAAATCTTAAATTCGGGCGTTTGAAAAATAAGAAATTGCCCAAATTAAGTTAAGAATTTTAATCTGATGAAAAAAAATATAGTCATTCTTGCTGCCTCATTACTCTGTTTTAACTTAACAGAAAGTAAAGCTCAGTTCAAATTTTCTAATCTTTTTGGAAAAAATGAAGGAGGTACTCGCTCCCTTTTTGAACCCCATTCTACGGTAAGTTTCGGTGCTGGGGCTGCTCAGTATTTAGGAGAATTAAATCCTTATGGACGTACAGTTGCGGCAGTTTTCAATCCAAAAAGTTTACGTTGGGGAGCAAATTTTACTTACACTCGTTATATGTCACCTACTTTTAGTGCAAGAGTTGGTTTAAGTTGGATTCGAGTTTCGGGAGATGACAACCAAATGGACGGCGTAAAAGGATACGAAGTAAATTTTATCAGAAACCTTCATTTCAGAAATGATATAAAAGAATTAATGATTGCAGGGCAATATGATTTTATTCGTGGAGGAAGAAGTTACCATAGAAGAGAACCCTTAATTCCATATATTTTTGGCGGATTAGCCGTTTTTGCCCATGATCCAGTAGCAAAAGCAGATCCAATCAATACCACAGATGGTGTTAGTAAATGGGAACGCCTTCAGCCACTTCGTACAGAAGGACAAGGTGGTGGTCCAAATTATGATGCAAAACCATATTCTTTAGTAAATCTTGCCATTCCATTAGGTTTTGGCATTAGAAAGAAAATGAATGAAAGTTGGGATTTAGGTGTAGAAGCAGCATTTAGATATACGTTTTCAGATTATATTGATGATGTTGGTGGTAAATATGCCGTTCCTGGGGACTTGAAAAATGTAAAAGATCTTTCTGCAGCGATGGGAAATCGTACTTTAGAAAGAATAGCAGTAATTTCTGGCAAAGGACGTGCAGACGGACTGAGAGATTATTTAGTAGCAAATGGTCTTCCATCATATAGCGACCCAAGTGTAGATCCTTTTTCAGTTGGAGGAGGTGGTGCTCCAATCCCGGGTTTTGGTCCAGGTGAAGGTAGAGGAAGTAGTAAGCTCAAAGACAGTTATATGACATTGATGGTAAGTTTGATTTATCATATTCCACCAAAAATCAAATGTCCTCCATTGAGATAGTAGATTTGAAAATTAGTTAAGGGAATTTGTAAAAAATAAAGTACCGATTTCACCACAAAAGGCACTGGGTGGTACTCCACAAAGAAAGCAAAAGTTAATGATTACAAATCTTTGTTTTCTTTGTGCCTTTTGTGGTAAAAAGAAAGTACATGGTACTTTTAAATTTACAATTTCCCTAATTTGAAAATGTCAGGAAAATTGCCTGACATTTTTGATTAAAACCTTACAATAACTTGAACCAGCGTAGATTAAATATTTTTTTCTTAATTGAGGACTTTATGAATTTTCAAATTTTTAAATCTCCAAATTTCCCGATTAAGAATTGTATCGTCTTTTTGTTTCTAATTACTTTCGTGAATAAAAGTCATGCTCAGAAAGTTGAAATAGGAGCGGGCGTAGGTACAATGCTTTATAAAGGAGATATTTCACCGTCATTCAATCCTATATTCTCTCAGTTTGGCGGACAATTCTTTTTTAGATACAACCTGTCAAATTCTGTTACGTTTCGTGCTGGAGCTTTGTTAGGAAGCATCAGTGCAGATGATACCAAAGTTGATGACCCTTTTAATCAGGCAAGAGGCTATTCTTTCCGAACAAGAATTGATGAATTGAACCTGCTGACGGAATATAATTTTTTCAATTACAAATACAATCGTTATCATAAAGATTGGTCACCGTATGTATTTGGTGGAGTAGGCTTCATGAAATTTTCACCAAAGACCGACCCCGCACCTTCTCAAGCATTAGCTCCGTACAATACCAATCAAGTTGTTTTTCCTTATGGAGCAGGTATAAAGTATCATTTGAAAGGACCATGGAACTTGAACCTTGAATTTGGTAGTCGCTATACCCTGACAGACTATTTAGACAATTACGGAAAAGATAATCCAGGAGCTACAAAACTTGAACAAAGTGATTATACAAGAAATGATATTTATTATTTTGTGAGCGTAGGTTTGACTTACAAATTCATGAGAATCGTTTGTCCATAGTGAGTCATGAAGTTTTGAGTTAGTAAGTTGTCAAGTCAAAAAAAAGGTAATTCATTGATTATGAATAATTTAAACAAAATGCCCCAAACATATAATTTGGGGCATTTTTGTTTTTGAAACGAATCAATCTCCCTTCCCCAAAGCGACTTTATATGCCTCTAATACTCGATTTCTTGCAAATTCATGGTTTACGATTGGTTGTGGGTAATCAAAGCTATTGAGTTCTGGAATCCAAGTTTTGATGTATTCTAATTGTTTGTCGAATTTTTGGGTTTGCAATGTAGGATTAAAAACCCTGAAATATGGAGCAGCGTCACAGCCACTACCAGATGCCCATTGCCAGCCACCATTGTTAGCGGAAAAGTCAAAGTCCAATAGCTTTTGTGCGAAATAAGCCTCGCCCCAACGCCAATCTATCAATAAATGTTTAGTCAGGAAACTTGCCACAATCATCCGTACCCGATTGTGCATAAAACCCGTAGTGTTCAATTCTCGCATACCAGCATCCACGATTGGGTAACCAGTTTTTCCCTGACACCATTTTTGAAACTCGTCTTCATTATTTCGCCATTGCATCGCATCGTACTGGATTCTGAAAGCCTGCCCTTTGCCGATGTGCGGAAAATGATGCAAAATATTGAAATAAAAATCTCTCCAAATCAATTCATTCAGCCAAGTTTCAGACAATCCCTGAGCTTTTCGTGCTAATTCTCTGATACTAATTGTTCCAAAACGCAAATGAACCGAAAGTCGAGTTGTACCCATGATAGCAGGAAAGTCTCTTTTCTCAGCATAATTTTTTACAATCAATTCTCGCACTTCCTTTGACGGGAATTTCATACCGATTGCTTCAAAACCCATTGATGCTAAAGTTGGAATTTCAGAAGGTTTAACCGTTAGAAAATTCTGGAAATATTCTTCGGTTGGATATGATTTCAGATAAAATTCATTCACTTTTTCTTTCCACTTTCTACTATACGGTGTGAAAACAGTATAAGGTGTTCCTGCCCCAGAAAGCACTTCATTTTTTTCAAAAATAGCCTGGTCTTTAAACGTATGAAACGCCACATTTTCAGTCATAGCGTATTCCTTAATCATGTTGTCACGTTCATTGGCGTAAAGCTCATAATCGTGATTCGTATAAATTTCAGCTACCTCATATTGTTCCAAAAGCATCGGAAAAATTTCAGAAGGTTTTCCGTAATGAACTGATAATGAAGAACCTATGCTAACGAGTTCTTCCTGCATACCCGAAAGAGCCTGATGAATAAACTCGACACGGCGGTCTTTTTTATCTTGTAATTTATCCAGAATCTCACGATCAAAAATAAAAATTGGAAGAACTTTATGACCACTTTTCAGGGCGTGATACAAGGCGGCATTATCATGAAGACGTAAATCTCGACGAAACCAACAGAGAGCAATTTTTGACATAATTTGGTTTGATTTTATCTTATTTAACTTACCGTAGAATCATTTGTTTTAATTTTCAGAATCAAAATTTTGTATGTTTTAATAAATATACGTTTATTGCAATAAAATAACTGTAAACATAAACCCTTAATTAAAAATGAATAAGCCAAAAAATTACATGGTAGAGTCCATTTTAGTAACATTATTTTGCTGTCTTCCATTAGGAATTGTCGGTATTATCAATGCTTCTAAAGTTGACGCAGCAGCAGCAGCAGGAAACGATGCTGAGGCACAAAGACTTTCAGCAGAAGCCTATAAATGGGTGAAGTACGGATTCTTTGCTGGTTTAGTAGTCATAGTACTTTATATTATTTTCATATTTGTACTTGGTGGTGCTGCCATTATGGGAGCAGCAAGTCAATAGCAATATGTGGTATAAAGTTTTAATAGCAATCGCCTCAGTTTTGGCGGTTGCTATTTATTTTCAGTTTGACCCTGCCATTACTACAAATAATTTCCCCAAATGCCCTTTGTACAGTCTTACAAATCTTTACTGTACGGGGTGTGGTTCACAAAGAGCGTTTCATCAGATTCTTCATGGTAATTTTATTCAAGCCACACACTATAACGTAATGGCTGTCATTTTTTTGCCCTACATTCTGTTGAAATACCTGATTGATTTAGTCAATTATTTGTTCAAAAAAAGTATTACCCTTAGTTTTTATTCAAATCGAAAAGTCAATTTATCTATCCTTGTAGTGTTTATCATTTTTACAGTTTTAAGGAATATTCCAGTGTATCCTTTCAACTTGTTGGCACCACATAAATAACCAATTCAAAAATAAAAAAATGGAAAATAAAGTAATCGCTAATATCGGAAATAGAATTGTAGCTTACCTAATTGATGGTGCAATCTTAGGTGGAATTGCTGGCGTAATATTTATTGCCTCAATGGCAATAGGTATTGGAGCTAATGCTGGTGGAAATGGTAGTGCAGGTGGAGTATTTGCAATCATTTTTGGAGTTGTATTCATTTATATAATTTATCCTTTGGGGTTTTTGTTATATTTTACTCTAATGGAAGCATCCGAAAAGCAAGCTACCATCGGTAAGTCTGTTATGAAAATAAAAGTGGTCAATTATAATGGAGAAAGATTGAGTACGTCAGAATCATTTGTTAGAAACTTCTTGGGTAGAATTGTATCAATGCTAACTTGTGGAATAGGCTTATTTATGGCATTATTTACAGAAAATAATCAAGGCTTACACGACATGATTGGTAAAACTTATGTTGTTGAAGCCAACGCAATTACCAATGAAATCGAATAACGTTATTCTTAAACTCTCAATAGCGACAATACTAATAAGTGTTGTCGCTATTTATTTTATATTCAATCCAGCAGAATATGCCTTTTTTCCGTTCTGTCCATTCTATAAAATCACAGGTTGGTATTGCCCAGGTTGTGGCGGGCAAAGGGCTTTTCATGCCTTGCTGCATGGACATTTTTTAGATGCCCTCAGCGATAACTTCTTGATATTCATTATGGTACCAATTGTTGTATTGAGAATGTTCCAAGAATTTACTGGTAAAAGAACAATCCTCTACCAATTACAAAATTCGTATTTCGCTTATGGATTTTTATGCTTTTTAGTAATTTTCACCATCCTCAGAAATCTCTCATTTCATCCATTTAATCTACTTGCACCACAAGTTTAGAAAAATACTTTCAAAAGTTTGCAATTTATACTCCTTTTCACTTGACAACCCCTATCTCAAAATTGTATCTTTGCAAGAGTTGAAAAAATACACTTTCTTTTCACATACATTTCTGATTGGGTAACTATCTGATTTTCAGAAGAAAAACATCAACTGCTAAAACGCCCAACAAATTCCACAATTATCGAAAATAGTAAATTATGAAGTTAACTGAATTTAAGTTTGACCTTCCTCAGAGTCTTATTGCCTTGTATCCAAGCGAAAATCGTGGAGATTCTCGTATGATGGTAGTTGACAGAAAAGCCAAAACGATTGAACATAAAATGTTCTCGGATATTTTGGATTATTTTGATGAAGGTGACGTAATGGTAGTAAATGATACCAAAGTTTTTCCTGCTCGTCTGTACGGACAAAAAGAAAAAACAGGAGCCAAAATTGAGGTTTTTTTATTGAGAGAACTCAACCGTGAGCATCGCCTTTGGGATGTTTTGGTTGATCCTGCTCGTAAAATTCGTGTGGGTAATAAATTGTATTTTGGCGAAAGTGATTTAGTAGCCGAAGTAATTGATAATACAACTTCCAGAGGACGTACTATCCGTTTCTTGTATGACGGTGACCACGATGCCCTGATGAAAGCGATTCATGAATTAGGAGAAACGCCACTTCCAGACGAAATTCGTTTGAAACGCAAGACAGAAGATTATGACCGTGAGCGTTTTCAGACAATTTATGCCAATAAAGTAGGGGCTGTTGCTGCTCCAACGGCGGGAATGCACTTTTCTAAAATTATCATGAAACGCCTTGAGTTAAAGGGCGTTGACTTTACTTCCTTGACACTCCATATCGGTTTGGGGACTTTCCGTACCGTTGATGTGGAAGATTTGACAAAACATAAAACTGATTCTGAAAACTTTGCGATTCCAGCTGAAACTTGCGAAAAAGTGAATGTGGCAATTGATAACAAAAAGAAAGTTTTGGCAGTAGGAACAACGGTAATGAAGGCTTTGGAATCTTCTGTTTCGGCAGATGGTCACTTGAAACCAATTGAAGGTTGGACTGATAAATTTATTTTTCCGCAGTATGATTTCCGTATTCCGACAGCATTATTGACGAATCTTCATATTCCAGAATCAACTTTGATTATGATGACAGCCGCTTTTGGTGGTCATGAATTAATCAAGAAAGCCTACCAAGAAGCCATCAAAGAAAAGTATAAATTTTATACCTACGGCGATGTAATGCTGGTCTTGTAGTATTCCATTTTCGATGTTTGATTTTCGTTTTTCGAGTAATTCAACAAGTACGAAATAATCCCAAAACCTTGCTAAGCCTCAGTTTGGTAAGGTTTTTTGTTTTGAGAATTCTCGAAGATAAGTATTAAACAACAACAAGCATCAATCTTCGAAATGCAAATGTTTATGAAAAAATACGCAATCATTGTTGCAGGCGGAAGTGGTAGCCGAATGAAAAGCGAACTTCCAAAACAATTTATTGAAATTGCTGGATTACCAATTCTGATGCACACTTTGTTGCGTTTCAGAGAAGCAGACCCTACTATTGAAATTGTATTGGTTTTACCAGAGAATCAAATTAAGTTTTGGCAAGAATTATTGGTAAAACATGATGCTAAAATTGAACATCAAATTGTAAAAGGAGGAGCAAGTCGTTTTCAGTCAGGGAAAAATGGTTTAGCCGTTATTGATGATAACAGTTTGGTAGCAATACATGATGGCGTACGTCCGTTTGTGAGTAAAGATGTAATTCTCAGGAGTTTTGAAATGGCAGTAACCAAAGGAAATGCGGTGGTTAGTATAGCCTCAAAAGATTCTGTGAGATTATTAGAAGGCTCTCATAATCAGGCAATTGACCGTTCAATAGTGCGTTTGATTCAAACTCCGCAGACTTTTCAGACAAACCTTCTGAAAGCAGCTTTTACCCAAGAAGAATCACCACTTTTTACGGACGATGCCAGTGTTTTTGAATCGGCTGGACACAGCATAAATTTAATAGATGGAGATTACGAAAATATCAAAATCACGACTCCAGAGGATTTAATTTGGGCTGAGATATTTTTTAATTTGAAAAAGTGAATTGATGATAGCCACTTCCGAAGCGACACCCACCAATAACAGACTCTAATTCAATGACCCGTTATTATAATTATCGTAATTCAATGAGGTAGTTTCAAAATATCAGGTTGATTTTCAGTAACTTTGAACGATGGAAGCACTATACACTGATGACCAAATATTTATTCCGATAATTTCGGATTATGGTTTCAAAGCCACTTTTGGCAATGAAGCAAATACACTTTTTTTGCGTAAAGCATTGCAAGCACTTATCAAGTCAGAAATACCTATAAAAGAAGTAAAATTTGACAAAAATACCTTTGAAGGTATTACTCAAGACAGCAGAAGTGGTATTTTTGACTTGGCTTGTACTGATGAAAATGATAATCATTTCATCGTAGAAATGCAGTATGGAGATGCCCCTAATTTTGTGCAACGTATGAAGTTTTACACTTTGCACAAATTTAATGCAATGGTCAAAAAGGGTAAATTTGACTATTCAACGCTCGCAAAAATTTATTGCGTGGGCATTTTGGCAAATAATATCAACACCTACGAAGACTACCACAATGTTTCAAACTTACGAAACGAAAAAGGTGAACTGATTGACGACCAAATGACTTTTGTAACAGTAGAATTAGAGAAATTTATTTTGCAAGAAATTGATTGCCAAACTAATTTAGAAAAACTGATTTATACAATGAGAACGATACATACATTTACTCAACCAACACAGTTTCCTAAGTTTTGGGACGAAGATTGGCTCAAAGTTGCCATTGACGAATTAGATAGTCGTAAAATGACACCTGACGAAAAAGCATCCTTAGAAATGCTAATTGCCCGAAATGCTGAATCGGTGAAAGCGGAAAGTAGAAAAATCAAGGAGGCGAGAGATTTAGAAAATTTATTAGTAAAAACAGCAACCGTGAAGAAAGCTTTGCTGAAAGGTCTTGATTTGCAAACTGTTGCCGAAATCACAGATACTTCGATGGACTTTGTGAAATCTGTCCTTCAACAATTCTCTTTAAGTTGATACTTAATCGAAATTGCAATAAAACCCAGTGGCGGCTACTGGGGGCGAGTTTCAATCGGACAGACATATCAATTCTCCTTTCTTCACAAATATTTTTTTGGTGTAAGCTAACCAAAAAAATGTTTCTATTGCGGTCAGAATATGCAAAAAAGACTTTCTAAAATTGAATATATAGACGGAATTTTAAAAGGTGATAGAGTCATCTTGAGTCGTGCTATAACATTGATAGAGAGTCAGTTAAATACAGATAGAGTTTTGTCTCAAGAAGTTTTAGAAGCAATTCTTCCACATACTGGCAATTCTTTACGTATTGGTATTACAGGAGTTCCAGGTGTAGGGAAAAGCACTTTTATTGAAACTTTTGGCAAGTTTCTTACGTCTCAACAAAAGAAAATTGCAGTTCTCACAGTTGACCCAAGTAGCCAGATTACAAAAGGGAGTATTTTGGGAGATAAAACCCGAATGGATGAACTTTCTAACGACCCATTTGCCTATATACGCCCTTCACCAGCAGGAAGCTCTTTGGGTGGCGTAGCTTTTAAAACTCGTGAAAGTATTTTGCTTTGTGAGGCAGCAGGTTTTGAAATTATCATCGTTGAAACCGTAGGAGTAGGGCAGTCTGAAACTTATATTCATGGTATGGTAGATTTCTTTTTGCTACTAATGTTGGGTGGTGCTGGCGACGAATTGCAGGGAATCAAGCGAGGAATCATGGAAATGGCAGATGGAATTGTAATTACTAAAGCAGATTCTGGCAATGAAGCCAAAGCTAATTTGGCAAAAGTAGAATATGAGAACGCTCTTCATTTATACCCCAGAAGTGCTTCTGGATGGTACGCTGAGGTACTTTTATGTTCAGCTTTAGAAAAAAATGGAATCCATGAAACTTGGAATTTAATACAGAAACACCAACAGCAATTAACAGAAAATGGTTTTTTTCAACAAAACAGAAAACGCCAAACGCTTGACTGGATGTTTCAATTTATTAGGCAAACTTTAGAAGAAAATTTTTACCAAAATCCGTCCGTTGCGAATAAATTAGATGCTGTTAAACAAGCCGTAGAATCTGGAAAAATCTTGCCGATTCAAGGAGCATTGGACTTACTTTATGGGAATTAAGAATGAGTTAAAAATGTAGAATTAAAAATTAAAAATGGGTTTGAGAAATGATTTATACTTTAGGAAATTTATTGACTTAGAACTTAACAACTTATCAACTCAAGAACAACATAATCACTTACATCACAAATGAATAATTATTGGCAAAAATTCGCTCAAATAATCCTTAATAATCGTCTTTCTTTTTTGCTTGGAGTATTGGCAATGACCATTTTTATGGGCATAGCTGCAAGTAATCTAAAAATTTCTTACGAATTACCCAAAATTCTTCCAAAATCAGATGAGCGTTTTCAATTGTATGAAACTTTCAAGAAACGATTTGGCGAAGACGGTAGCGTAATGGTTATTGGGGTAGAAACTGACAAAATGTATGACTTGGATTTCTTTCAGAACTGGTATGATTTGAATAAAGAAATCAAAAAAATGGATGGTATCAAGGATGTCGTTTGTAATGCCAATGTGCCTTTGATTTATAAAACTGATTCATTGAAATTAGCGACAAAAAGTATTCTTTCTCAACGACCAACAGCTAAAGCAGAAATTGATTCAGTGAGAAGTAAACTTGCTCGATTGCCGTATTACAGGAATTTTATCTTTAGCGAAGACGATAAAGCACACCTCATGTTGGTCACTTTTGACCAAAAAGCAATCAATGACAAAGGGCGTATAGATTTAGTGAAAAAGATTAGTGCCGTTGTAGAAACCTTTGAATCAAAGAACAAAATTGACCTACATATTTCGGGGATGCCTTTTATTAGGACTGCCATTACAACGTTGGTTTCTAATGAGTTAGGCTCTTTTTTGTTGTATGCCATTGCTGTTACGTCACTGATTTTATTGTTATTTTTCCGTAGTTTCAAAATCATGGGCGTTGCCTTGGTTGTAGTAATTATTGGTTTTGTATGTACACTTGGAATAATTGTTTTGTTCGATTATCGTGTTACAATGCTTACGGGCTTAATCCCTGCATTGATTGTAATTATTGGTGTGCCAAACACGATTTTTTTACTGAACAAATACCATGAAGAATACTCTGAACACGGCGACCAGAAAAAGGCTTTGCTTTTGACAATTGAAAAGATCGGTAAAACACTTTTCTTAGCAAATGTAACAACATCAATCGGATTTGGGGTTTTTGTCTTTACAGGCAGTGCTTTATTGGTCGAATTTGGCATTATTGCATCCATCAATATTATGCTTACCTACTTGGTTTCTTTGATTGTAATACCCATCATTTTCAGTTACTTAGCTCCACCCAAAAAATCAGAAATGTCTCATTTGGAAGGAAAAAGAATCACAACTATTCTTACTAAAATTGAATATTGGGTACTGAGTAAAAGGACAATGATTTATACAGTAATTGTAGCACTTGCTGCAATTTCTGGCTACGGAATGTCCAAAATTGAATCAATTGGTTTTATAGTAGATGATTTACCAGAAGACAATGCGATTTATACAGATTTGAAATTCATTGAAAAGCATTTTAAAGGTGTAATGCCTTTTGAAGTAAGTATTGATGCTTATGAAAAAGGTAGAGCAATGACTCCGCAGATGCTCATCAAAATCAGAAGATTAGAAAAAGAATTTGCCAAATATCCAGAGTTTACCAAGCCTATTTCATTGGTTACGCTTTCAAAAGTAATTTACCAAGCCCATAAAGGAGGCGACCCGAAATATTTTATTCTCCCAGGCATCGACGAACTCGGTCAGTTACAACAATACGGCAACAGTCTTCCCAAAAAAGAAAACCGTTTCAGTAGTATGTTGGATAGCACTAAGCGTTACACAAGGGTAAGTGTACAAATGGCAGATGTCGGGACGGTAAGAACCACAGAAATTATTAATACACTCCAGCCAAAAGTGGACTCTATTTTTAATTTTGATTCAGAAACTGGAGTTTTGTACAAAAAAGGAGACAAAAACGGATATGATGCCCAAATCACGGGTAATAGTGTAGTTTATGCTTGGCAAAATGAATATTTGCAGAAAAATTTAGTCGAAAGTACCTTTCAAGCAATTATTTTGATTTGCTTAATTATGGCAATGTTATTCAGAAGTTGGAGAATGGTCATCATTTCGACCTTGCCAAGTCTGATTCCTTTATTGATTACTGCAGGTCTGATGGGGTACTTCGGGATTCACCTCAAATATTCTACTATTTTAATTTTTTCAATCGCCTTCGGAATATCTTCTGATGGAACAATTTATTTCTTGTCACGGTATAAAGATGAGCTTCAAAATAACAAACGTTCCGTGAAAGACGCTGTGAGAGAAACCATTCAAAACACTGGCGTTTCAATGTTTTATACAGCAATTGTATTGTTCACAGGCTTTTTTGTTTTCACGGCATCTACCTTCAAAGGGACAGTATCTTTGGGAATTTTAGTTTCAATAACATTATTGATAGCCATGATTTGTAACTTAATTCTATTGCCTGCATTTCTGATGACGATGGACAAGCGTTCAGCAAAGAAAATGGTAGAGTAACGACTCAAAATTTGATAGTTAAATTATATCTTTTTTAATTGATGATTTTTTAATAACAATTCATTAAAAAATATGTTATTTTGCTGAGGCTTTTGCAATAAAGTGTTTTGAAAATCTCATTCATTGTAGCACAAATGTTGTGAGAAATATAAGTTCAGTCACCAATTTTCAAACAAATATTTCGTAAATTGAAAACTAATTCCACTGAATCAACATTTTTATAATGGATAGTAAAATATTTTTAGAATACCAGAGCCTTTCCCGCCGAGCTTCGAAAGATTCTTACATAATTGACTTCAAAACGAACCCTTATAATCATAGCGGTTGTTTGATTGCTGCTGATGAACAAATTCCGTTTTTGGTAAGAAGAAATTATTGGATTCAAGGTATTCCAGAAGGTATTACAAAAGGTTTGCACGCACACAAAAACACGCATGAAGTATTGTGTGCATTGAAAGGAAAAATCAGTGTTATTTTAGAAAATTTGGATGGAGAGAAGGCTTTTTATATCCTTGATTCTCCAGAAAAAGGATTGTACGTTCCGCCGATGACGTGGCTAAGTGTAGATTACCAAGAAGATTCTATTTTGTTGGCAATGGCTTCAACAACTTATCATTCAGAAGACTATCTGTCTGATTATCAGATTTTTAAAGATTTAATGACGTCGCCAATTTCTCATAATTGAAATTGTATAAGAATTAAAAAATATCTTCTAAAAATCCCCTCAGTTTAAAATTGAGGGGATTTTTTATTGAGAAAAACCCAAAACAGTTTTACCTTTGCAAATGGAACGACAGAATACTTCAATTTATACCCTTCAATTTTGGCTACTTTGTTCAAGTAATTTTTTATTTTGTGCAAGTTTTTCAATGATGATTCCTGAATTGCCCGATTACCTTGCGGCAATGGGAGGAAAAGATTACATCGGCTGGATTATCGCACTTTTTACCCTCACCGCAGGTTTAGCAAGACCATTTTCTGGTAAACTCACAGACACTATCGGACGCATTCCTATCATGGCAATTGGTTCAATCGTATGCTTTGTTTGTAGTGGCATTTATCCTTTTGTTCATACAGCTTTTGCTTTATTAACACTCAGATTTTTTCATGGATTTTCTACTGGTACTAAACCAACAGCCACTGCAGCGTATGTTGCAGACGTAATTCCTGAAAACCGAAGAGGAGAAGCACAAGGAATGCTCGGGATTTTTACCGCTGTCGGAATGTCATTTGGACCAACAATTGGAAGTAAAGTTACTTCGCTATTTTCCTTGGACATGATGTTCTATTCATCATCAATTTTTGCATTACTTTCTATTCTGATTCTCTTGAATATGGAAGAAACTTTACCGAAAGAAAAGTTGCAAAAATTTAGTTTTAAGTTACTGAAAATCAAATGGATAGATATATTTGAGCCACGAGTTATTCCCGTTTTTGTAGTGATGGTATTGGTGTCTTTTGCTTCTGGCGTAGCCCTTACACTTGCCCCGAACCAGAGTAAAGATTTGGGTTTAGACAAAAGTATTTACTTCACAATTTCTACATTATCATCTTTAGCGATACGTTTCTTTTTTGCAAAATCATCTGATAAATATGGTAGAATTCCTGTGCTAATGATTTCGAGCGTAGTCTTGGTGGGTAGCACAGTTTTATTTGCACTCAGTTCAACGCCATTACTTTTCAAGATTGCTGCTACACTTTTTGGCTTTTCGTGGGGTTTCAATACGCCTACTTTAGCAGCTTGGGCAGTAGATTTATCTGACGAAAGATACCGTGGACGAGCCATGGCAACCATGTATATTGCACTTGAATTAGGCATTGGTTTAGGGGCATTATTGGCAGGAAAACTCTACGAAGGCACTCCCGAAAGTATGGCAAATCCATATTGGGTTTCAGGAGTTTTGGCGGTTTTGTCGTTTGGGTATCTTTGGTTTCAAAGTCAAAGAAAAACCGTTTTGATAAATTGAGTTAAAGACACAATTTCATGAAAAAGAATCACTATTTTTGAAAGAAAACTACAATTTTACCTATGGGCAAAAGAAAAATACGCCGTAAAACAGAAACGTGTTCTAATTGTGGAACAGCCCTTGACCGAGAAGAGAATTATTGCCATGAATGTGGACAAGAAAACAGCCACCTAAATGTACCAATGAAGGATTTACTAATGGAAATCATTGGTAGCCTTACTTTTTTTGAAGCAAAATTTATTCAGACTGCTCGGTATATTTTTACTCACCCAGGCAAGCTGACACTTGATTTTAACTCTGGGAAAAGAACAACATATATGCACCCCGTACGAATGTATTTTTGGGTAAGTTTTATGTTTTTCTTGGTAGTAGGATTTAGTTCTGACAATAAAAAAAAGAGTGATGATGTTAAAATAGTAGAAACAGAGGTTGATAAAACTTCTACAAAGGATTATGAGAAAGGTCGAGAAGTAGGGAGAATATTGACCTCAAAAGGAAAGAAAGATACTCTTGGGAAAAAGCAAAATTTGGAAGATTCTACGTTGCTAAAGTTAGGAATGTTTAACAAACTGAAAATCAAGAAAGATTCGATAGAATATTATTACAATCTTGACGACAATGCTTTAGATTCAGTCTTGAAAGCAAAAGGACATTCTACTTTTTATTCAAATAAACAACACATTAGAAACGATATAGAGAAGCAGTACGAGAAATATATTGAGAAAAAATATGGAGTGACTAAAAAAAGCCCAAGTTCAACGGAATTTGCGGACATCTTGCCAAAATTAATGTTCATTTTATTGCCTTTGGCAACATTATTACTTTGGTTTTTTGAACGACATACGCATTGGAAGTTTTACTTTCAACATTTAGTTTTCACATTAAACACTCATTCGGCTATTTTCTTGTTTTGGGCTATTACTGAATTAATTACGGAGCTAATAAAATATATGTTTGATGTTGAGTTTAGCAAAGCCATGAGAAATTTTAATGGAGGATTTAACATTTTTCTTGCGTATGTCTATTTCTTGATTTCGCTAAAAAAAGTATATCTCCAAAGCTGGACAAAAACCATTATCAAGTTTTTCTTACTGTCAATACTCTACATAATTTCTATGTTTTTTATCATAATAATTGGAATTTTTAGCGGTTTGATTCCTAATTTTTAGTTTACAATTTTTCAATACAATTACCATGATTTTTGAAGAATATCTTTCGCAAAAAAATATTAATCACGAAACTTTTCTTTGGTCAGAACCAGAAGAATATGTCTTGTTGAAATCCCTTTTTAGTCAGATGCACCCTGATAGTTTTACGGCTCAGAAGAAATTTTTGATTAATAAGTTGCGAAGAAAATATATGCAAAAGGTTTTTTAGTTTCAGGAACACGACCTTTTATTTTTGAACATTACTCAAATAAAATTGTTATATTCTAAGAAAAGGCAGGCACTTTACGGGGTGTTTGCCTTTTTATTTGAACTTTGTCCCATCGAAACAATTTACCAAAACCATGATATTATGAGCGTTCAACAGAACCTTGAAAAACTTTTTCCAAAAGAATCCGATATTCCTGCTGAGTATCAATTAACCGAGACAATCGAGCAACGTGAGTACCTTGTAAACGGAGATATGCGTCAGTGGACAGGCAAAACACAGGATGTTTGGTCACCGATTTATATTCAAACTGAAAATGGTTTGGAACAAAAACGCATTGGCTCGTATCCTATTACAGACCCAACCGATGCCATGGAAGTACTTTATGCTTCTGTAAAGGCTTTTAATAATGGGCGTGGCGAATGGCCTTCAATGTCCGTGCCGCAAAGAATTGAGTGCGTAGAGAAATTTACCAATAAAATGATTGCCAAGCGTGACGAAGTAGTGAAATTATTGATGTGGGAAATTGGTAAATCTTTAGGAGATTCTCAGAAGGAATTCGATAGAACGGTTCAATACATTTACGATACTATTGATGCTTTGAAAGATATTGACCGCACGTCTTCAACTTTCATGATTACAGAGGGAATTATCGGACAAGTTCGTCGCTCGCCTTTGGGTGTGGTTTTGTGTATGGGACCTTTCAATTATCCTTTGAATGAAACTTTTACGACATTAATTCCTGCCCTAATTATGGGGAATACTGTACTTTTCAAGACTCCCAAACATGGTACATTATTGCATTATCCATTGCTGGAGGCATTTAAAGACGCTTTTCCTCCTGGGGTAATCAATACAGTTTATGGTCGTGGGAATTCAATCATTCCGAATTTGATGGAATCTGGGAAAATTGATTGTTTGACTTTGATTGGTTCGTCAAAAGTAGCCGATAAGTTGAAAAAAATGCACCCCAAAGTGAATCGTCTGAGAGCAATTTTGGGACTGGATGCCAAAAATGCAGCCATCGTAACTGAAAGTTCTGATTTAGAATTAGCGGTAAAAGAATGTATGTTGGGTTCGTTGTCATTTAATGGACAGCGTTGTACGGCTCTCAAAATTATGTTTGTTCATAAAAGTTTGGTTGACCAATTCAACAAAAGAATGGCGGAGGAAATGGGAAAATTAAAGTTAGGTATGATGTGGGAAAAAGGAGTAAACATCACGCCACTGCCAGAACCTAACAAACCAGCTTATTTGAAAGAATTAGTAGAAGATGCCAAAATGCACGGTGCATCGGTGATGAACGAAAATGGCGGAGAAAGTTTCAAATCCATCGTTATTCCAGCATTATTGTACCCAGTGAATAGTAAAATGAAGATTTGGGAAGAAGAACAATTTGGTCCAGTTGTGCCAGTTGTTCCTTTTGAAAGTATCGAAGAACCAATTGATTACCTGATAGCATCGTCGCACGGGCAACAAGTTTCTATTTTTGGAACAGATGTTCACCAGATTTCGGAATTAATAGATGCTACCGTGAACCAAGTTTCAAGGGTAAATATCAATTCACAATGTCAGCGTGGACCAGATACTTTTCCATTCACAGGTCGTAAAGATTCTGCAGAAGGAACACTTTCAGTATCGGCAGCCTTACGTTCATTCTCGATTAGAACAGTTGTTTCTACGAAGCAAACCTCTGAGAATAAGGCAATTATCAACCAAATCGTAGAGAAACAAGAATCTAATTTCTTGTCAACGAGGTTCATTTTGTAGGAGGTTTCTTTAGGTATGAGGTCGTAGGTTTAAGATTTAAAAATAAAAAGGCATTTCAAATTTCTAAAATTTGAAATGCCTTTTTTCTTCTGATCATCTAAAAATACCTCATACCTAAAAACTTACTTCTTCAACAAATAATCTGTCAGTTTTGCTTCTAAATCTTGGATGGAAAGATTTCTAAAAATTCCACCATGATTCACGAACGAAATTTCCCCTTTTTCTTCTGAAACTACTACAATGGCGGCATCCGTTTGTTCGGACATTCCGAAAGCTGCTCTATGTCTAAAACCCAATGTGGGCGAAATTGTACCACTTTCAGAAACTGGCAACATACACCTTGCTGCTGCCAAACGACCATCTTTTATGATAACTGCACCGTCGTGGAGGGGAGAATTTTTATGAAAAATAGTCATCAATAATCGCTTCGATACTGCTGCATCCATTTCATCGCCAGATTCGATATATTTCTTTAAATCATCCTCTTTTTCAATCACAATCAATGCTCCAGTATGTGTAGTAGCCATTGATTTTGTAGCCTCAATGATATTCTGAATAGTAGTGAGGCTTTCTTTTGATATTTTTGGAGAATAAAACTTTTTCAAAAGTGCATTTTCTTGGAAAGAAGTCGAACGCCCCAACATCATCAAGAATCTACGTATTTCTTGTTGGAAAATAATCAGTAATGCCAAAACACCTACATTCATGAATTGCCCCAGAATAGCAGAAAGTAGTTCCATCCCAAGAGCCTTTGCAATGAGATAAACTACATAAATCATGATATAGCCAAAGAAAACCTTGTTCGCAATGCTTCCTTGTATCAGTTTATAAACTTGATACAACAGAAACGCCACAAAAGCTACGTCTAAAACATCAATCCAATCAATTGTTAAAAATCCTATATTCATCTTTTCAATTATCAATTATCAATAAACAATTATCAATCATCAGTGAACAACAATTCAATTAGCAATTATCAGTGAACAGTTAGCATTGAACAATTATCAGTTATCAATTTCAGTAAACTGACTACCTTCTATTGTTAATTGTTTACTGCTAACAGTTTACCAAAATACTGATAATTGTTCACTGATAATTGATAATTGTAAAGGGGTTTGGGCAAATTTTGGCGTAATATTCTTGCTGAGAAGGTTCGCAAACGCCTATGAAATCACCTTTTTTTCCTAACATATCAGTTATTACTTGAAAATGCAAATGTGGTGCCCAATCTCCGTTGATGGGATAGTTTCCAAATTCGGCAATTTTCTCTCCTTTTTGTATATTTTTTCCTTCAAAAAGCCCTTCTAAACATTCTAAATTGAGATGTCCGTAAAGTGTGTAAAAGGTTATTTCTTCAATCTGATGTTCCAAAATAATGGTTGGTCCATAATCGCCAAAGTTATCATTATTCTGGAAACTATGCACTTTTGCATCCATCGGAGCATATACGGATGTACCTGCAATTGCCCAAATATCAACACCTAAATGTATAGAACGAGGTTCATTCCCTTGCTGAAAATGTTCACTTCTTCTATAAATATAGCGATTTTCTAAGTAACCTCCAATGGCACAAACAGCATTAGCTTCTTTAATTTTCCGAGAAACGTATTCATCAAATATTGCACTATCTCGTAAATCAAAGGTTTTCAAGTCTGGATTGGCTTCGGTTAAATCTAAATCTAATACATTGTCTTTCAGTAAGTTAAAAGGAACAATTGAAGCAAAAGCAGATTGATTTGTTTGTAGTATTTTTTCTAAAGATCTCATTGATGAGGTAATTATTTGATGGAACGGACGAATGCTATTGGGCAACACTTGCTCGTCCCTACAAAATTATCGGACAAAAAAACTGATAATTGTTAATTGATAATTGTTAATTGAAATCACCCCCACACTTGCGTGCCTTCTGTGCAGTTTTTGCACATTTCAATTTCAGAGCGAGATTTGATTAAAACTTGTCTGAAATCTTGGTAGGATTTTCCTTCCCAAAGTTCTGTGAAAGTCTGAGTTTTCATATCTCCTAAACGATGATGAGCATCTTTATCGAAACAGCAAGGAACAACCAAACCGTCCCAAGTGATTACGCAAGAATGCCACATTTTCCAACAATGGTCAACCAATTTATTTTTTATCTTAAAAGTCCCATCGGCTTTTTTAGAATATCTCGAATATTTTTCAATGGTCGGAATCAATTCTGAGCCTTCTTCGTAATCATAAATTTGGGCAGTTTTTAAACCAACTTCATCAATTCCCAATGCTGTTGCTAATTTTTTCACCTCCTCAATCTGATGCTCATTGGGTTTTACGACCAAAAACTGAAAAATCACATGGGGCGTATTTGATTTCAAAGCCTTCTTCCATTTGATAATATTCCGAGTGCCCTCCAGCACTTTTTCCAATTTTCCCCCAACCCGATATTGCTCATAAACTTCTTGGGATGTCCCATCAATCGAAATAATTAATCTGTCCAAACCAGACTCTACGGTTTTCTTGGCGTTTTCGTCTGTTAGGTAATGAGCATTGGTAGAAGTTGCCGTATAAATCCCCTTCTGAGAAGCGTACTGAGCCATTTCTAAGAATTTCGGATGTAAATAAGGTTCTCCTTGAAAGTAAAAAACCAAGTACATCAGCGTATCAGAAAGTTCATCAATCGTTCTTTGGAAAAGGTCTTTTTCTAACATTCCAGTCGGTCTGGTAAACGACCTTAGTCCACTCGGGCATTCGGGACAACGCAAATTACAAGAAGTAGTTGGTTCAAAAGAAATACTCATGGGCATTCCCCATTGCGTAGGTTTCCCAACGATTTTTGAATTATAAAAACTCGCAATCACCTTCAAAGCATTCCAGACTCGCTTCGGAGTGAGCTTAGAAAAAAAGTTAAAACCATCTCGCAAATTGTTGTTCATATCTCCCTTAAAAGTGCTTGTTATGTAAAGTTACTCGCAATACACAATTTTCTTGTAAATAGGTATAGTAATATTTTAGAAAAAATGTAAATTGAGGTTTGAAAATCACCCCATAATCCCCCAAGCCATGAATAATTCCCGTAGAAATTTTATCAAAACTTTAGGACAAACTTCCGCTTTGACAATTGGCGGTATGAGTATTGCCCAAGCACAGGGCAAAACAATTTATATGAAATCTGATGTAAAAGTCAGTGCGAATGATAAGGTGAGAATTGGACTGATTGGCTCAGGAATTATCGGACATTATGATACAGATACTGCCCTGAAAGTTCCAGGAGTAGAATTAGCAGCCGTTTGTGATTTGTATTCTGGTCGTTTGGAACGGGCGAAAGAGAAATGGGGAAAGGATATTTTCACGACAAAAGATTACCGAGAATTATTGGCTCGAAAAGATATTGATGCTGTCCTGATTTGTACATCAGACCATTGGCACGACCGTATTTCGATTGATGCCATGAATGCAGGCAAGCACGTTTATTGCGAAAAACCAATGGTGCATCATATAGAGGAAGGGCAAGCCGTGATTGATACCCAAAAGAAAACTGGGAAGGTTTTTCAAGTAGGTAGTCAGCGAGCGAGTTCTGTCGGGATTGCAGAGGCACGGAAATACTTCAAACAAGGAATCATTGGCGATTTAACTTTTGTGGAAGCAACCAACGACCGTTCTTCTGCCAATGGTGCATGGCAATATACGATCCCGACGGATGCTTCAAAACAAACGGTTGATTGGGATAAATACATCGGTGATGCCCCAAAAGTACCTTACGAAGCCAATCGTTTTTTTAGATGGAGAAACTACAAAGACTATGGCACAGGCGTTGCAGGGGACTTATTTGTGCATTTACTCACGGGTTTGCACGCTATCACAGGCTCGAAAGGTCCGAGTAAAATTTTTGCTTTAGGAGATTTGAATTATTGGAAAGATGGTCGGGATGCTTATGATTTAGTGACGGCTCAGATGCTTTATCCAGCTTCGGAAAATCATCCTTCTTTTCAATTTGTGACCCGTGTAAATCTCTCTGACGGTGGCGGCGGCGGTGGAGCTACAAGAATAATTGGAACAGAAGGCGTAATAGAAATGGGTTGGAATGATTTCAAAATCAAGCACTTCAAACGCCCGATTGCTCCAGATATTGGTGGCTATGATTCTTTAGATTCTTTCTCGAAGGCAGAACAAGCGGCATCTCTGAAAGCATTCGATGCCAAATATTCAAAGGCAGACAGAGAATGGAAAAACTACGACCCAATTTCATTTGAAGCCCCGAAAGATTATGACGACAGACTGGATCATCTCATTAATTTCTTTGAGTGTATCCGTACCAACAAACCAGTTTTTGAAGATGCCACTTTCGGACTCAGAGCGGCAGGTCCGTCCATCGCCTGTAACCTAAGCGTAGAGCAAGAAAAACCAATCTTATGGGATGCTGAGAAGATGCGGGTTTTGTAGGGGAAAATACCGTTAAATAAGTTTTTATTCATTTAGATTTATTTTTGAGCGTTATTTGTATATTCCTCCAATTACAAATACTAACTTCTAATTCATGGAAAATACCACACTTCTGACTGTTAAAAAACCGCTTGAATGGTATAATAAAAACTTAAAAATAGATTTCAAAAAACTCTTTATCGCACTCACAAAGTCTGCTGTTATGTTTAAAATGGCAGACCCGAAAAGTAGTTTGAAAGAGTTTTTGGATACTTTCAATGCTTTTGAGTTAAAAACCGAGAGCGGTGGATTAGCCTATAAATTGTTGCTTTCTTCAATGGTAAATGCTGCCCATAACTTGGCTATGGAAAGCAGTAATCAGTTCAGATCTGAGCTACGAGAAAAAGAAGAATTATACGATGACAACGACTATGTAGAGTTTTTGAATAGATTGAATGTTATTTTAGAAGCTAAAGAATTGAGTCTCAATACTGAATCCTTCAAAAATCCTCGAAGTATTTCTTTTCTTTCAGACTTTGCCGATTCATTTAAGCAATGGTTGCAATATTTTGGTTTAGACGAAATATCTGCCCAAAATGTAGCCAATCGTTTGCCTGCCTATTTCGTGATGGCTCTTAATGATGAATGGCGGAGTAACCCAAGTGATTATAATGCCATTTTACAAAAAACAGAAACTCCGTTTACTCCCGCTGCAACAAGGGAATTGGAATGGCAACGTTACTATGCTTTTTTAGAAAAGCAAATCAATGAATCTGTATTTGGAGAATCGTTTGGTCTTAGCCAAATCTATATTCCTTTGAGGGGTTATTATAAAAAATTTAGCGAAGATTGGAAGAATGAGAAGGATGGAATGGAAAATATTAGAATGGGAGTCCGGCAAGTTGAGAAAATTCCATTTTATGTACATGAAGAGTTAGACAGATGGCTTACTACGCATGAATGCAAGCACAGTATTAAATTTATCAGTGGCGGACCAGGTTCTGGCAAATCTTCTTTTGCGAAGATGTGGAGTGCAGAAGTTGCTTCAAAAAATAAAATTAGAGTCCTTTTTATCCCACTTCATTTGTTTGATTTACAGTCAGATATTATGGAGGCTGTTGGTAAATATGTGAGCATAAACCAAGACATCAGATTTTCATTCAATCCCCTCTCCCCACAAGAAAATTCAGAACAATTATTAATTATTTTTGATGGTTTAGATGAACTTTCTCAGCAAGGCAAATATGCGACCGAAGTTGCTCATAATTTTGTAACTGCCTTAGATTCATTGAGTAAGCAATTGAACCGTGACAATAATATCAAAGTGTTGTTCTTAATCATCGGAAGGGAATTGGCAATACAAGCCAATACAAATCAGTTTAGATTATACGAACAAATCACTCATTTTTTGCCTTATTATCTTGACGAAAATGAGCAGGAAGGATTTTCTATAAATCAGCAAAAATTGGTAGCAATTGACCAACGAAATCACTGGTGGATAAAATATGGACAGCTAAAAGGAGTTCAACATAAAGCTTTGCCTAAAGAATTGGCATTGGAGCGATTAGATGACATAACTGCTCAACCCTTACTCAATTATTTAGTGGCGTTGAGTTTACAAAGGGGAAAAATTGCTTTTTCAAAAGCTACGAATTTGAATGAAATTTATCATGATTTAATTGAGGGTGTACATGAAAGAGCTTATGAAGGACACGTCTATAAAAACTTAGAAGGACTTGATTTAAAGGACTTTAAGCGAATTTTAGAAGAAATTGCAGTATCTGCTTGGCATGGTGGAGATTCTCGTACAACTTCTATTAAACGTATTGAAGAACATATTTCTCGAAGTAATCTTACACCTCTCATGAATAAGTTTGAAAAAGAAGCAGAGAAAGGGATTCTGAGATTATTAACTGCCTTTTATTTTAGAGAACATGGAACAATTGCTAATGAAAAAACTTTTGAATTTACTCACAAAAGTTTTGGTGAATACTTAATTGCTACACGATTAGTAAAGCAATTAGAAAAAATGTCTGACGAGTTAGAGAAAAAAAGGAAATCGTATGACGAAGGCTGGACTGAAGAAGAGGCTTTAAAAAAATGGATGGAAATAACCAGTCCAATCGCTATTGATGAATATCTATACCAATACATAAAAGATGAAATCATAGTAAATGATAAAGATAAAGTAGCCATTTGGCAACAAAATTTAGCAAAATTGTTGTCCTATATGTTGGACAAAGGTATGCCAATGTTAGAGCCACGGAAAATGCATAAAGCAGAAATGGAATTTGCACGAAATTCCAGTGAATCTTTATTAGTTTTACACGCTGCTTGTGCTGACCTCACAGAAAAGATTTCAGAAATAATGCCTTTAATAGAAGAATCCTTTGGTGCGTGGATGTCAACTTTGCAGCCTCAACGTACTGGACACAGCAATGTGATGGGGTACAGTTGTGTCTCATTTTTAAATCTTAGCGGACTTGTATTTGATATGAAAGATTTCTATGGAGCAAATTTCCATAAATCAAATTTATCTGCATCAAGTTTTCCTTATGTTTGTTTTATCAACGCTAATTTGAGTAGTGCTGATTTTAGTAGAACTGATATGAGTAGTGCATATTTGAATAGTGTAGATTTGACTGGTACAGATTTAAGTAGTGCTGATTTGACTGATACAGATTTGACTGATGCAAATTTGACCGATGCAAATTTGATTAATACAAGTTTGGCTAATGCAAACTTGACTGATGCAAACTTGACTAATGTAAATTTGACTAATACAGATTTGACTAATGCAGATTTGACTAATGCAGATTTGACTAATGCAGATTTGACTAATGCAGATTTGACTGGAATAAAATTTAATAGGGAGAATATTGTTATAAACCTTTTGAAAGTTAAAAGTTTATACAATTGTGGTGGTCTCAATATGAAGATTGAGCAAGAATTAAGAAAACTTAAACCTGAATTATTTGAAGAAAACTTCTGATAACTCCATTTTTTATAAAAGTTCTGCTGGAAATCCAATCCCCATAAGTTATGTCTCAGTCTATAAATGACTGATATACAGTAAATTAATCCCCCCACAAAATGTCATTTCTAATTTATGGTGCTAATGGTTATACTGGTTTACTCATTGTTGAGTTGGCGGTTCGGCGTGGTCTGAAACCTATGATTGCGGGTAGAACTTTGGAGAAAATTAAACCTATTGCCGATAAATTTGGGCTGGAATATTCGGTTTTTGACTTGGATAATCAACAGGAGTTAGTCGAACAATTGGCTAAATTCCCTTTGGTTCTCAATTGTGCTGGACCTTTTAGTAGAACTGCCAAAGCAATGGTGGAGGCTTGTCTGATTGCCAAAACTCATTATTTGGATATTACGGGCGAGATTGAGGTTTTTGAAATGGTAAAATCTTACCACCAACAAGCCATCACGAGTAAGATTATCTTGATGCCAGGCGTTGGATTCGATGTTGTGCCAACGGATTGTATGGCAAAATTACTGAAAACTAAATTGCCAGATGCTACTCATTTAGCATTGGCTTTTACTAGTTTGGGTAGTACAATTTCTCACGGGACAGTCACGACTATGATTGAAAGTTTGGGTAAAACTGGGGCTGTCAGGGAGAATGGAGTTATTACTCCAAAACCAGCAGGATTCAAAGGGAAGGAGGTTAATTTTGGAGAAATCACACAATTCACCATGACGATTCCTTGGGGAGATGTCTCTACGGCACATCACACAACGGGCATTCCGAACATAGAAACCTACGTGGGCGTACCCAAATCTGCGTATTTTTTCATGAAATTTCAGTTTTTGTTTAACCCAATACTCAGAAGCAATTTTGTCAAAAACCGACTACAAAAATACGTGGATAACAAAGTGACAGGTCCAACGGAAAGCCAGCAACAAAACGGTAAATCTTTGATTTACGGAAAGGCAACAAACGCATCTGGAAAGAGCATCGAAGCAAGATTGTCAACACCAGAGACTTATAAACTCACGGCAGAAGCATCATTATTAATTACCCAAAAAGTATTAAAATCAAAAGAAATATCGGGCTACCAAACACCAGCAGGAATGTTCGGACATGACTTAGTTTTGGAAGTAGGAGGGACTTGGTTGAATTTGTAAGTGTCTGATAAAGAATAGTTTACTTCTAAAGATTGTTCTCAGAAAATCGTATCATTATATCCAATGTCTCAGACCAAACAGACCAGTCGTGGGTTTGGTCTGGATAAAAAACATATTCATTTTTAGTAAACATTTTTAGGATTTTACTTTTGTACGCATCAGATTGGTCTGGTGTTACGATTGCATCTTTACCCCCATAAAATAGGAGTGTCGGTACCGTTAATTTTTGCGTTTGGTACAATGGACTCGCCTTACGGTACTCTTCTGGGGCTTCATTGAAACTTTTGCCAATCATTTGTTTAATGTCATTCCCAATAATTCCTTCTCGGATTTTTTTGGTAGTTAAGTCCACTGGCGGAGCAATTCCACAAACGCCAGCCACTAAATTATCAGTATCAGCAGTCTGTGCGTAGAGCATCGACAAATGTCCACCTGCACTCATTCCGACCAATAAAAATTTTGATGAAATCCCTAATTCTTTTGATTGGCTTGCTACTTTTTTGAGCAATTTGTCAATGTCTTCTATTTGCTGTTGATAGCTGATACTTGACCCATTGGCTAATCTGTAATTGGCATTCACGATGGCACAATTTACCCGTTTTGCTTTTAATTCATTCACTAAAAAATTCAAAGAAGATTTATCTCCCAAACGCCATGCACCGCCGTGCAATAAGACTATTACGGGATTACGATTATTACGAAGATTGGGTAAGTAAAGGTCATACTGTTGTTTGTAACTATTGCCGTAGTAATTGTCTCTTTTTTCTTGGTAGGACAACGCATTTGCAGTCATTTTTACGCCCTCTTTCGGGACAATAAGATTGAGGTCTTTACTACAACCCGATACAATAAAGAATACCACAAGCAATGCGAGAAAGCCTTTCATGATAATTAGTTTTAATGATTTTTAGGAAGGTCAAAAAAGTAGTTAGATAAAAGGAGCAACAGGTTTCCGTTTGCTTTACAAAGGTCAAAATTTGTGGGTGTTTCCACAATCACATGAAGATGTGATTTGTGTAATTTGAGCGTAGCCTAATGATGTGATAAGTTGTGTTTCTACAAAAAAAAGAGAGCCAATTTTGGCTCTCTTTTTTATTTTTTAGAACGATAATTACGAAGTGTATTCCAAAATTTATCAAACATTGCTTGCTTGTCAATTTTGGTGTAAACATTTACATTGTGCTGATGATTTTCTGGTGGGGTTGTCACAGATTTTATTTCAACTAAATTGGGAGAAAGGTAGGCTTCTACCAATGCCAAATCCCAAATAACACGCACTTTGTCATCAGGATTCGACTCAATCCAACGCTGTTTCAGTAAATTCTCAATAGGATATTTTGTGTCTAATCTTGAGTAGGTATCTTCTCTATTAAAAGTCAGCACAATGCAAGTTTCAATTGGCATAATTGACCATTCAACTTCCTGATTATTAAAGAGATAGTTGACGGCATTCAAGTCAATTCTTACATTAAATTCATCTTTATTCCAGATTTTTTCTTTTGAATTATAACGCCCACCCATACAAAAAAGGCGTATTTTTTTTGCGATACTTGGTTCAATCGCAATAGCAGAAGCAATGTTTGTGGCAGTACCAATGAAGAGTATATCTAATTTTTCTTTTTCTGGTAAAGCCTTAATCACATCAATTAATTTCTTTGTCACATCAGAAGGTCTTGGTGTGTATTCTCCCCAAACACGCCCCATTTGTCTGTCTGCTCCCATTGGATGCGGGATTTTCATCATCCCGAAGGCATTTAATAATTTCTCATTTTCTTCCTGACTGATTTTTACCGTGTTGATACCTTTAGTTGGATATTGATTCCATTTCTCGAAAACCATTAAATCAGCATTATTAAAATGAGCAGAACTCACTCCAACAATATCATATTTTTCAGATTCCATGAGCATTCGAGTAAGTGCGAAAATGTCATCCATTTCATTACCCATATCGGTATCAAACCAGACTTTTTGTTTTTGGGCGAAAGTATTTGTTAGAGAAGATAATAATAAAAATAATGTTAATGCTCTGATAATCATTGGATTGAAAGGTTTTATGGGAATGAATAATTTTTCTCAAAACTACACTTTTATCAATAAATGCTAATGCTGGACTATCATTCTAAGGGTATTTTAAGTAACGGTGAAACAATAACTTATAATTTTTATGCGACTCTTTTGAAGCTATTTTTATCGAAGCGTCGAACCGTCCACTTTTTCATTAAATAGCGGTGCTATTCGCTTCAAAAGTGGCTAAAACTATCATCAAAATAGCCACCCTAAAATTTTATAAGTTATTATTTCACCGTTACTAAGTTGAATTTATTTTTTCAAAAAAGAGCCTCTACGATTAGATTTTACCTGAAAAGAGATAGTTATATTCACAGACTGAATGTATCATAATTCTGTTTATTTTGAACAAGAATTCCCAAGTATTTAGCCTTACAAGCTACTAAATTTTACAATATTTTCGCTATTTTAAAAAATCAATTTTCCTTTCATCATGAAAAAAATAGTCTTATTTATTTGTTTGCTTCTTGCTGCAATTGCTTGTAAAAAAAGCAATGTTTCAGTCACACCAGTAACTCCACCAGTTGTCCAGCCTCCAGTTGCAGGAGTAGAAGATATTTTAAAAACAACGGCAACTTTTCCTATGGGAGTAGCAATTGACCCTTCATTACTTTTGAATAATAAAAAATATCGAGATGTGATTTTGAAGGAACACAATAGTTTGACTACTGAAAATGCAATGAAATGGCAAGCAATTCACCCGTCAGAAAATAGTTATAACTATGGTGGGGCAGATTACATCGTAGATTTTGCTGTTGAAAATAAAATGAGAGTTCATGGGCATACTTTATTGTGGCACGCTTATAATCCTACGTGGCTCAATAATTATAAAGGTGATTCTACGGCTTTTGAAAGCCTCATGAAAAAACATATTCTTGAGGTAGTTGGGCATTACAAAGGTAAAGTTACTTCTTGGGATGTAGTGAATGAAGCCTTTGACGATAGAGGTTCTTTGCGTAAGGGATCGACTACGGAGGGCAGTATTTGGTCAACAAAATTAGGCAATGATTATATAGCACGTGCTTTCCAGTACGCTGCGGAGGCTGACCCAAAAGCATTACTTTTCTATAACGATTATGGGCAAGAATATAGTCCATCTAAACTCCGTGCCATCATCAGTTTGATTACAGATTTACAGAAAAGAAAAATCCCGATTCATGGTGTAGGGTTACAATTTCATATCAACATCAATTCGGATATTGCAGGTATTGAATCGGCATTAAGCCAGTTGGCTGCTACGGGTTTAAAAATCCACATTTCTGAATTAGATGTAAACTTCTCTAATTTCCAGAAGAATGCTTCCATTACATTTTCTGATGCAAATTCTATGGCACAGAAAAAAATATACAAGCAAGTCATGAAATCTTATCGTAAACTTGTTCCGCCAGCACAGCAATTTGGTATCACTTGTTGGAATGTAGGCGATGCAGATAGCTGGTTGCGTTCAGCGATTCAGCAAAACGAGTGGCCACTTCCATTTGATGATAACTATCTCCGCAAACCTGCTTATTTCGGAATCATTGAGGGATTGAAGGAGTAAACAGTTTCATAAACTAAATTTCAAAAAAAACTCTTTCCATTACGGAAAGAGTTTTTTTTAAAAGCATATCTTGACAAATTATTAGCTTGAAAACTTATGGTTGCCAAGTATCATTTCTTGTCTGAGAAGCTCCCGTTGGTGTAAATGTTCTATTCGACCCACCTTCATACAGAACATTACTTCCATCAGCATTTTTACGAATATACTTGTATTGCACTGCCGTACCACTTGTTAGATTGACTAATTTAGTCCAAGTTGGGAAAGCCGTTCCAGATAATTTAATGGCGTTTGCTGTATTCCAAGCACCTAATTGAGCTGTGCTTCCTACTACGTAAACTTCTTGCCCTGGCGTTGTTCCGCTATAATTTACATTGAAAGTCACTCCCGTTGTTGTCGAAGTACCAATGGTATAAACATACGTAGCAACGGCAGAAGCTAAACCTAAATTATCAACAGCAAATGCTTTGATAGTTGTTCCTGCCGTGATGGTGAACGTTTTACTTCCAGTTGCACTTGTCGAAGCCGTTGTTGGCGTTGTTCCGTTGGTTGTGTAATAGATTGTTGGAGCAATTCCACTATTATCAGTTCCAGTCAATGTTACCACTGTTCCAGAAGTAACCGCACCAGCCGCAGGACTAATAGATAGAACTGGAGCGGTATTAGCTGCAACTCCAGGAACCCAAACTGCATAGTTTCTTGAATTTACTGAGAATGTTCCTACGCCACTTGCATTTGTTGTAACTGTACCCGTTGTGTTTCCAGTTTTGTCTGTCAAAGTAGCATTGATGAAAGGAGTCGTAATGGTTTTAGTTTTTGCTGCACTTCCATCGTTCAACATTACCAACATACCTGCGTGCGTAGCATCACCTGCACGAGAATAGACATAACAGTCAGCATCGTTGGCAGAAGTATATTCAAAACCAGCACCATAAGCATTTGCCTTTCTCAATTCCATCAATTTCTTGATTTGATTCCCTAAACCATACTCGTAGTAATCTCTATAAAAAACACACGGATAGCCTTTTTCTCTGGTCAGGATATAAGCATAAGCCAACATTTTCAAATTAATTACTGGTGAAAATAATGCTCCGCCCGTTTGGTCAGTATCATGATTATCAACAAAACTTACAGAAAGAGGACCATTTGCTTCTGTAAAACCTGCAAAAGCAAAATTCGCCATGTTATAACTTCCATTTCCAATACTCATGTCCTGAAACATATAATGAAGTGGTACGTCAAAAAGGCTTGTTCTACCTCCTGTTGCAGTAACGTAAGCATTCAAATCACTAATGTTTCTCATCCAAGCCTCACTCACGGCAAACTTTGTACCTTTTACATTATCAAGCCATTTGTTTATGAAAGGAGTGTAAATATGTTTCGTAGCATCAAGACGATAACCATCAAGTCCTAACTTAGTCGTAATCCAATTTCCCCAGCTAATGGTTTCCATTGCACCACTACCTGTTTCTGGATTGTATTTAATCTCACAACCTAATAAATTATCATAAGCATCATTGTTATTATAAGGATTGAAATCCCAGTTATTCCACTGGTACCAAGAGTTATTTGGACCTTGTTGAGCCCCAGTCATTAGCGAAGCATTCCATTTGTAAGCACTGTATGTATTATTTCTTCCTACATAATCAAACTTTGTGTAAATCGTTTTTGAGCCTTGATAGGTATTGACAACCTCAGTGGCGTCGGCAAAAACCAAATGATTCATTACCATGTCTTCATAAACCTGAATATTGTTGTTATGAAGAGACGTAATAGCTGCTTGTAATTGAGCCAAAGTACCATAACGAGTTGCAATCGTACCTTTTTGATTGAATTCACCCAAATCATAACGGTCATAAACACCATACCCGACATCACCTGCACCACTGCCTTTGTAAGCAGGCGGAATCCACATAGCTGTAATACCAGCGTTTTTTAATTCAAGGGCTTTTGCTCCTAAGTTTTGCCACCATGTACCGATACCTGGGGTAGTTACTGGAACATCCCAATAAAAACCTTGCATCATTACACCATTTACAGGTGTTGCTGCCACACGGGCATTTGAGCTTGAAGTGTTATTTTGGGTTGAAATGGCTTCGTCTGCATCAGGCTTACACGCACTGAGAGAAAGCATAAAAATTGTAAGAAAACAAGCAATAAACTTGTTGAGATAATTTGAAGATTTGTGGGATGTTCTGGCTGAACTCGACCACACTTTTGAGATTGTTTTCATGATTTACTGTTAAAAAATAGTTAATGGACAATATTTTTTTGGACAAATATTTTTGTGAGTCCTAAAAAACATTGCAATAATACAATTTTGAAAACCGCCTGTGCGTCCCGATTTATGAAAGGGTCTCAATGAAAATTAAAGAACTGAGTATAAATAGGCTAATCGTTTGATTATTAAATAATTAGAAATACTTACAAGATGGCATATCCCATTTTATATATGAACCAATTTATAAAGTGGGACTATAAAAAAGTGATGTCTTAGTTATTAAATTCCATTTCGTAATTTTGGATAATAAAATTATCATTTCAAAACAACAAGCGAATGTTAGATCAATTAATCCCATTATTGGGAATGCGAGTAGATAGTCAGGAAATCAAAGATATTTTCACGGAATGGAACGCTATTTTTCCTAAGCGTGTAACCTGCACAGCAAACGAGCCAAATATCAAAGGCAAAGTCGAAAAAAATTGCGTGAGATTATACTTTGGCAGAGGCGGAAATAGTCGTTATCTGAAACCCATTCCAACTTCATGGGAAGGTGGATATTTTGGGATTTTCACGATGATTGAATTTACCAAAAAACGCAAAGGTGATATACCTTTTGGCGTAGAGTTCGACATGGAAGTTGCCGAATTAACCAAAATTCTGGGCGAACCAAAAGTTGTTGAATTTATGGGGACAATCACTACTTGGCGTAAAAACATTACAGACAAACATGAATTGATAGTGAGTGATACCGTTTCTACGGATGGTTCTTCGTTACGTTCAATGACGGTTAGTTTTATTTATGAGGCTGATTTATATACGATGGAAGAGTACGAAAAGGCAGGATTTTAAAGCAAAAACTAAATGAAAACAATTGGCTTAATTGGAGGAATGTCTTGGGAGAGTTCCGTGGTTTATTACAAGATAATTAATCAAAAAGTAAAGGCGATTTTAGGTGGGGTTCATTCATGCCAAAGTCTGATGTATTCTGTGGATTTTGGCGAAATAGCTGAACTTCAACATCAAGGAGATTGGTCAAAACTGGGCGAATTGATGGCTGATGCGGCACAAAGATTAGAGCGTGGTGGAGCAGATTTTATCATTTTATGTACGAACACGATGCACAAGTTATCGGATAAAATCGAAGATAGCGTGAAGATTCCACTCATTCATATTGCTGATGTTACAGCAGAAGCCATCAAACAGAAAGACATGAAAAAAGTGGCTTTGCTGGGAACAAAATTTACAATGGAGCAAGATTTCTTGAAAGGAAGATTGAACAAAATTCATGGTATTGAGACCATCATTCCTAATGAAGAGCAACGCACAACAATTCACCGAATTATCTATGAAGAATTGGTAAAAGGTATCATCAAAGAGGATTCAAGAACGGCTTATTTGGAAATAATTAATGACTTGATTCAGAAAGGAGCAGAGGGCGTTATTTTGGGTTGTACTGAAATTGGACTATTAATTACCAATGAGTTCACAGATGCAATCTTATTTGATACCACTGAAATTCATGCAATTAAAGCGGTTGAAATGGCTTTAACATAATCGAAAAATCATGTGCAGATACGCTTTCTATAAATACAAAACCACCTATGGATGTTTCAGATGTCAGGTGGGTTTCAAGCGACCAAATTTGTTTGACGTTAATCCAAATGCTACCGAAGCAAAGGATTTTCACTGTCCGAATTGTGGCGGTGAGATGGCAAATCTTGGACGAGATTTACGACTGCCTGCCAAACATAAAGACGAAGAATGGGCTTGTATAAAATATCTCGTGGACAATAAATATAACATTTATTCCTGTGGTTGTCAGGGGATTGGCTTTGTACCGCACAAAATGGAAGATGCCATTGAGTTGGTGAAAAGTGTAGAAATTAATCGTAAAAAATATTCTTACGAAGAAGCTCTCAAAGACAAAAAAGAGGCTTTGGAACAATCCAGAAAGAAGCGAAAAGATGCTTTGAGAACAAAATTGCTTTTGCGAGAAGTGAAAAATGAAACTAAGAATTTGGTCAAAAATAAGAATCTTGTAGAGTTTGTAACTTTCAAAATTCAGAATAAACGTACCGC
>JAAFJL010000038.1 GCA_013298865.1 Cytophagales bacterium
TGCCGCAAAAAGGTTTTTTTTAACACATTGTTTTCATCAATAACTGTAATTTACTGTTTTCTCACATATTTATTTTTACCATAACATTCATCCAAAATCAGGGTATCAGCATCTATTTTTTCGATTTGCCAACCGCCACAAGCTAAACAACTTACATTTGGACAAGCAAGCGTTTCTGTAAAACTAATTTTTTTCCCTGAAACACTATATTTGTTTCCACCTGAGCAGCACTCTGCTCCAGGTTTACCATTTCTAAAAAAACAACCATCTTTGGTAAACTCCCAAAAGGAATTTGGTGCTGCCACAAATGTTGGGTTTACCCGCCAAGGACCAGACATACCATTAAATCTATTGGACTGAGTAATCCCTGTAAATGCCCATTTCCCTACAATGCTCGTTGGGTCAATTTCTGATGATTTACAGGAAATTAAAATGAGCAGAAAGAAAGTAAAAGAGGCGATTCTTTTCATTTTAGTCTGGTATATTTATTTCTGGTAAAACATTCATCGAGAATCAATGTATCTCCTTTTATTGCATCAACTTTCCAATTTAAACAAGGCTTACAGTCGACATTAGGGCAGTTGAGCGTTTCAGTAAAAGTTATGGAATTACCAGAGATATTATATCTACTTCCAGATAAACAGCAACTTGCCCCAGATTTTCCATCTTTCAAAAACCGTCCATCGCTCGTAAATTCATAAACTGGTAGAGGAGCAAAAGTATTGATGCGATGCCATGTGTCAAAAGTACCGTCTGCTTGGCGGGTTTGAGTAATGTATGTAGGTGCCCATTTACCCGTAATAGTTGTAGGAACAATGTCTTCTTTTGATGTACAGGCTATCAGAAGGAGTGTTATGAAAAGGGTTGTTAGTTTCATTGTTTCAGATGTTTTTCATTATTTCTTATAAAGACACGATATTACTTAAAAACGTTGGAATACAACCCATATTTCTTTTCTGACTTCCAAAACCCAGTCATTTATTGTAATTTTGCAAACATTTTCTTTTTCCATTTTACGGAAAGAGAAGTTGTTTATTGATTATTGTTAATTGTTAATTGAAATATCGTGAATTTTAAAGAATATAAAAACCTCGATTACGCACAAGTTGCCGACGAAATCCTGAAATTTTGGCAAGATGAAAACATCTTCCAACAATCTATTGATACCCGTGAGGGAAATCCAACTTTTACTTTCTACGAAGGTCCGCCTTCTGCCAACGGAACGCCTGGGATTCACCACGTGATGGCACGGGCAATCAAGGATATTTTCTGTCGTTACCAAACCCTCAAAGGCAAGCAAGTGAAACGCAAGGGCGGTTGGGACACGCACGGACTGCCCATAGAATTGCAGGTGGAAAAAGAATTGGGAATTACAAAAGAGGATATTGGTAAGAAGATTTCCATAGAAGAATACAACCAAAAATGTCGTGAAACCGTCATGAAATTCACGGATTTGTGGAACGATTTGACGGAAAAAATGGGCTATTGGGTGGACTTAGAACATCCATACATTACCTACGAAAACAACTATATTGAGTCGGTATGGCATCTTTTGCAGCAATTATACAAAAAAGGATTGCTCTATAAAGGCTATACAATTCAACCCTATTCTCCTGCGGCGGGTACTGGACTTTCTTCTCATGAAATAAATCAACCAGGTTGTTATCGTGAGGTGAAAGATACGTCTCTGACGGCTCAGTTTAAAGTAAAATTGACGGGTAAGTCGGGCTTTTTGTTTGACGTTGCCAATAGTGATAATATCTATATTTTAGCTTGGACAACTACGCCGTGGACATTGCCCGCTAACTCAGCTTTGACGGTTGGTAAAAACATTGATTATGTCTTAGTAAAAACCCGCAATCCCTATACTTTCGAGCCTGTGAATGTGGTTTTGGCGAGAGATTTAGTCGGAAAATATTTCAACGAAAAAGGAAAAGACGGTGATTTTACGACGTATAATGATGGTGATAAAATCATTCCGTGGACGATAATTTCTGAGTTCAAAGGCAACTTTTTGGAAGGCATTGAATACGAACAATTGATGCCTTACGTACAACCCGAAACGGCAGCTTTCAGGGTAATTATTGGCGATTTCGTTACGACAGAAGACGGTACGGGTGTGGTGCATACTTCGCCAACTTTTGGAGCGGACGACTTCCGTGTGGCACAACAAAATGGCATTCCTGCGATATTAGTAAAGGATGAAAATGGCAAAGATGTGCCAATTGTGAATCGTCAGGGGCGTTTTGTGTCTGAAATTACGGATTATGCCAATGAGCCAGTGAAGGAAGCGTATTTATCGGACGAAGAGAAAGAAGAGCAAAGAGTTTTGCAAAATAGAGATAAATATCTATCTGTGGATGAGCGAATTGCGATTCAGTTGAAAACGGAAAATAAAGCCTTTAACGTTCAGAAATTCGACCACCCGTACCCTCATTGTTGGCGGACGGATAAGCCGATTTTGTACTATCCATTAGATGCTTGGTTTATCCGCACAACTGCGATGAAAGACAAGTTAATTCATTTGAATAATACCATCAACTGGAAGCCAGAGTCAACGGGTACGGGGCGTTTTGGAAACTGGTTAGAAAATTTGGTGGATTGGAATCTTTCACGTTCAAGATATTGGGGAACTCCTTTGCCAATTTGGCGTACTGAAAACGGGGACGAAGAAATTTGTATTGGTTCGGTTGAAGAGTTGATTCATGCCGTAAAACACGCTTTGAAAGATGATATTTTGAGTGAGGAGCAACGGGCTTTTAATGAGAAGTTTATTCAACAATACGAGGCTAAAACGCATGATTTACACCGTCCATTTGTAGATGAAGTTTTCTTAATTTCTACCTCTGGACAAGTCATGACTCGTGAAACGGACTTGATTGACGTTTGGTTTGATTCGGGTGCAATGCCGTTTGCTCAATGGCACTATCCCTTTGAAAATCAGGAGGTTTTCAAACAATCTTACCCAGCGGATTTCATTTCGGAAGGCGTTGATCAGACTCGTGGATGGTTCTTTACGCTTCATGCAATCTCTACGATGGTCGAGGAATCTGTTGCCTTTAAAAACGTAGTTTCGACGGGTTTGGTTTTGGATAAAAATGGTAATAAAATGTCTAAACGTTTGGGTAATGCCATCGACCCATTTGAGACGTTGAAATCATTTGGTGCAGACCCAACTCGCTGGTACATGATTACGAATGCACAGCCTTGGGATAATTTGAAATTTGACTTAGCGGGTATCACCGAAGTACGCAATAAATTCTTCGGAACTCTCACAAATACTTATAACTTCTTTGCTCTCTATGCCAATTTGGACGGTTATCGTGTCAATCAATTTGACCGTTTACCTTATGAAAAACTCTCAGAATTAGACCGTTGGATTATTTCAAAATTATTGACAACCGTCGAGGAGGTAGATAAGGCTTACGAAGAATACGAACCAACTAAGGCAGGGCGAGCTATCCAAGATTTTGTGTGCGACCACCTGTCTAACTGGTATGTACGCTTGGGTAGAAGACGTTTCTGGGCGGGCGAAATGACCGAAGACAAGCAAGGAGCATATGAAACTTTACAACACTGTTTAGTGGCAGTAGCCCAGTTGATGTCGCCCATTGCCCCTTTTTATGGCGATTGGTTGTACAGAAACATGACCAATCACGTGCGTGAGGAGTCGATTGAAAGAAATACGCCTTTCAAAGTTGCGTCGGTGCATTTATCTGATTTTCATACGGCAATTCCTGAGTGGATTAATCCAGAATTGGAAACTTCGATGGAATTGGCACAACGGATTTGTTCGTTGGTACACTCCATCCGCAAGACCAACAGAATCAAAGTTCGTCAGCCTTTGAGTAAGGTTTTGATTCCTGTTTTGAGTGAAAAAACTCGTCAGCAAATCAGTTCGGTTGAAGATTTAATCAAGACCGAAGTAAACATCAAAGCCATTGAATATTTGGATGATGCGTCGGGCGTTTTATCGAAAAAAGTGAAACCCAATTTCAAGGCATTAGGTCCAAAATTTGGCAAAGAAATGAAAGCAGTTGCCGATGGAATCTTGGCGATGAGTACAGAAGATATTGCCCAATTAGAGCAAACAGATTCATACCTCATACCTACGACCTCATACCTCATTACTAAGAATGAAGTTGAGATTCTTACCGAAGATTTGCCAGGTTATTTATCAGCCAAAGACAGCGAGATTACGGTAGCCTTGGATATTACGATTACGCCAGAACTTAAACAAGAAGGAATTGCCCGTGATTTTGTGAATCGTATTCAGAATTTACGGAAAGATTCAGGCTTTGAAGTTACCGACAAAATCAGCATCAAATTATTAGATTCAAACTCAGAAGTGTCAGAAGGAGTAAAGGTTTTTGCAGATTATATCAAGCAAGAAGTCCAAGCTAATTCTTTGGAAATCGTTTCAGAACTAACTGACAGTCAGGACGTTGAGTTTGAGGAATTGGTTTTGGTGGTGAAGGTTGAGGTGGTGTAGAATAATCTAAATTATTTGACTTCCCGAAAATTATTTTTACTTTCGGGAGGTTTCTACTCAAACTAAAATATCCTATGAATCGGTTTCAAACTGGCATTTCACTTTGTTCAATTTTTTCTTTTGTTTGCGTATTTTATTGATAATAATTCACATGAAAAAGTACACAATTTACATCTTTTTAAATTCCATAATTTTCAATACCTATTCACAAGATATAGGCTTCTCTAAATTTCAAGTCAATAAAAACGACATTAAAGGAAGGTTAGTTTTGATTAATGAAATCCATCGTATTCCTACGAATAATTTAGCTTATTGTCTGATTATCAAAGAATTAACAAAGAATTTTGCTAATTCAGATACGCTTAATATTTTCATTGAAAGACCATATAGTCTTGGTTTGATGTTCAATAAAATTTTACAAAATGAAGATGATACGCTACGAAAAACCGAATGGAATGATTTTCCACAGAATAAACTTCCTACCAATGCTTGGCTTGATTCATTGATGAATCTAAAAAAAAACATTCGATTTATCGGAGTAGATTTTGAATATGATGAAGGAAAAAGAGTAAAATCGTATAAATATTTCTTTGAAATGTTGAAAAGTGAGTTTACAAAAGCCCATTTACAAAGCAAAGAATTAGACAATTATATTCAAAAGATTGATGATAAATCAGTGAGAGATAAAGATATTGAAGCGTTGAAAATGTTTCTAAAATCAATTCCTTTGAAGACAAAATCAATCGCAGATGCTCTTTTTGTTTTAGAGGCAAAACATCAATTTTTTAGTAATCGAGACAAGAATAATTATAAGCGTTTTAAGCAAATTATTGAAAGAAGTATTGACGTGAAAAACCAGTATAATTTCTTGATTTACGGAGGTTCTCATACCTATCCATTACGTTCCACCAGCCTCTTTAATTTCTTTGATAAAGATAAAGAATCTCCATTTTTTGATAATACGCTCTTGATTGCCAATTACTATTTTGATTGTACATCCTATGGTTGGTATGGCTCAAATGAGCCTTCAAAGTATAATGAAGGGCTTTATCATGGATCCAAAGAAGATGAAATGGTCATGACAGAGTTAAAAAAGAAAGGTTGGAAAAGTGGGCTGTTCGTCATCAAAAACGATTTAACCTTACCTCTCCAATCTTTTGATAAAATACTATATTTTGTAATCCATCAAGAGTAAACCAAATTATTCTCTAATTTCCCTCAATAATTGTATATTATAACATCCTAAATTCGGTAACCCCATAAAAGCACCCGTTCTTATGGGATTTTTTATAGGATCATTTCTCATTTTTATAGGAAGAAAGTCACATTTACAAAAAAGCCAATTAAATCATTAGAAACATTCGTAAATTTGCAACTAATTGGTACTCATTTCATTGAAACCAAAACATTTCAGACCGAGTTGAAGTTCTAATTTCACCTTCATCATTTTACGACAGGCAATTTTGTCATAAAAATTTAAAGCACACAATATTTATGCTTATCACTCAAGGCAAATTATTAGCAGAAATCAATACCCCAGAAGACTTGCGTAAGCTCGACCGCTCACAATTGCTTCAGGTATGTGAGGAATTGCGTAACTATATTATTGATAATGTCTCAATTTATGGGGGACATTTTGGGGCAAGTTTAGGCGTAGTAGAGCTAACGGTTGCACTTCATTATGTCTTCAATACGCCAGACGACCAGTTGGTTTGGGATGTTGGTCATCAGGCTTATGGACATAAAATTTTAACAGGAAGAAAAAATAATTTCCATACCAATCGCCTTTATGGAGGGATTTCTGGATTTCCGAAAAGGAAAGAAAGTAAATTTGATGCTTTTGGTGTAGGTCACTCTTCTACGTCTATTTCGGCAGCGTTGGGTATGGCTGTGGCATCGCATTATAAAGGTGAAAAGCAACGCCAGCATATCGCAGTAATAGGCGATGGCTCAATGACAGCAGGAATGGCTTTTGAAGCTATGAATCACGCAGGGGATATTTCAAACAATATGCTAATTGTCTTGAATGATAATTGCATGGCGATTGACCCTAACGTTGGAGCTTTGAAAGAATATTTGACGGACATCACGACTTCTCATACTTATAACAAGGTAAAAGATGAAGTATGGAAGCTACTCGGAAAAATGTCAACTTTCGGTAAGTCTGCACAGGATATTGTTTCTAAAATTGAAAATGGTCTGAAAGCCACTCTTTTGCACCAAAGCAATTTATTTGAGTCTTTGAATTTAAGATATTTCGGACCAATTGATGGACATGACATTGAGTATTTGACAACCGTTCTGAACGATTTGAAAGATATTCCAGGTCCAAAAATCCTTCACTGTGTCACTACAAAAGGTAAGGGTTACGCCCTTGCCGAAAAAGACCAAACGCTGTGGCACGCTCCTGGAAAATTTGATAAAATTACAGGAGAAATCAAAAAGAAGGTTTTTGACAAACCGCAACCTCCTAAGTATCAGGACGTTTTCGGAAATACAATACTTGAATTAGCTGAAAAAAACCCTAAGATTATCGGTATTACCCCAGCCATGCCTTCGGGTAGTTCATTGAATATTATGATGAAAGCAATGCCACATCGTGCTTTTGATGTAGGTATAGCCGAACAACACGCTGTGACGTTTTCGGCGGGAATGGCAACACAAGGGCTAACCGTTTTTTGTAATATTTACAGTTCTTTTATGCAACGTGCCTACGACCAAGTGGTGCATGACGTATGTATTCAGGAACTTCCAGTAATTTTCTGCCTCGACCGTGCGGGTTTTGCAGGGGCAGACGGTCCAACGCATCATGGTGCGTATGATATTGCCTTCATGCGTTGCGTACCAAACATGATTGTTTTCTCGCCAATGAATGAGGTAGAGTTGAGAAATATTATGTTTACGGCATCGGAAGATGATTTTAAATCTTTGAAAAAATCAATCACAGTACGTTATCCACGTGGCGAAGGTGTCATGCCAGATTGGAGAAAACCGTTTGAAAAAATTGAGATTGGAAAAGGACGTAAAATTAAAGATGGAGAAAATGTAGCCATCCTTACGCTTGGTCATATTGGAAATTATGCCGTAGAAACTTGTGAGATTTTAGCTAAAGAAGGACTCAGCCCAGCCCATTACGATATGCGTTTTGTGAAACCATTAGACGCTGAAATGTTGACAGAAATTTTCGAGAAATTTGATAAAGTAATAACCGTAGAAGATGGTTGTATTCAAGGAGGTTTTGGTTCGGCAGTAGCAGAATGGATGCTGGATAACGGATACTCGGCAGAGTTGAAACGCTTAGGAATTCCAGACAGAATTATTGAACATGGAGAACAATTGGAGCTTCATCGTGAATGTGGTTTTGACCCAGAAGGAATAGCCCAAGCCGTTAGAGAAATGACAGGTACAAAAGCTAAAAAGAAAGACGAATCAATAGATAAAAATTTGATATTGAATTAGTTATAAAATAAAAACCCCCAGAAAGACATTTTTTCTGGGGGTTTTTATTTTACTTCACCACAGAGTTATTAGCACTAAATTTGATACCAGCTTTAGAGAAAACCTCTTGAAGTTGGGGCAGGATTTCGGCAATCGCCTTTCCTTGATTTTTGTGCCAAACCCAGCACTTAATATGATAGTTAACGTATTTCTTGCTCACACTTGAAATCACAAATTCGTTGGCTGGTTTTTCTAAAATAATCTTGAGGTTTTTCAAGGCACTTTCAACACAATCTTTGACGGTTTCGGAAGTATATTCATTACTAATTTTCAAAGGAATTTCAATTTGTAAACTCCCCTTATCTGAAAAGTTAACAATTGGAGAAGTAGAAAGTGGTCCATTGGGCAGAATAACCGTTTTGTTTTCTCCTGTCAATAGAATCGTATCAAAAATTCTTACTGCTGAAACAGTTCCTGTGAAACCTTGTGCTGCAATTGTATCTCCGACCTGAAAAGGTTTAAAAACTAAAATCAAAACTCCTCCTGCAAAATTGGCGAGACTCCCCTGCAAAGCCAATCCAACAGCCAAACCCGCAGCTCCCAAAACTGCAACAAAAGACGTAGTTTGAATGCCCATAATACTGGCACAGACAATCAGAATAGAAAGATTTAGACCAACATTGATGAGGGAAATCAAGAAAGGCTTTACGTCTTTGTCGATATTGCTATGGGCAACTTTTTTTTCAACAAAACGAGTAAGTTTTCTAATGATAGACGGTCCAAAAAGGACTAATAAGACAGCGAAGAGGATTTTGCCTCCGTAGGCAATACTAAAATCAAGAAGTTGTTCCTTGTAGTGGTTTAAACGGTTATCCATGGCGGCGGAATAAATTTGTGTTAATTAGAGAATGTTTATTTATACTCTATTTCGCACAAAAACCATTCCCAAAAGCTGGAAATGGTCTTGTAATATTTTTTTAAAGGCGATTTCTACTTTGTAGTTCTTGGGTAAAAGTAGAAATGTGGGTTCACTTTTTCCCCAATGGTAAACAAACCAGATTTATCTTTTGTCCAACAGATTCCTTCACCTTGAGGTTCTTTTACGACATCATAATTATAAGAAAGTAGGTTTGCAGAGCGTTTCAAGGCATCACTTATTTTCTCTCCTTTTGCTCTTTTCCAGTAAAAAATTTGGCTATAACTCCGTATCAAAATCTCTTGATTATCTGTCGAAATACAACCTGCTGTAAGAAAATAAGATTCTTCAACAGACTTCGTAAATGGAACAGCAAACTCTAATTCTGTGACAAATTCTGCTGTAATAATTTGCGTTGTTGACTGTGGATAAGGTAGCCGATACAATCTTTTCTTGGCTTCTCGTTTCGTGACAATGTATAAATCCTTCGTATCGTGGTCTATCAAAATTGTTTCTGCATCTCGCATTCCATCAGGATATTTAAACGAAATTTGCTCAAATTTATCTATCGTAGCTTTCAGTGGAGTATTATTTGTAACAACGGGTTCTTTACAACGGTAAATATTTTTGATTTCATTTATTGCAAAATTGTCACCAATATCTGCTACATACAAATACGCCCCGTCTGAAAACTCAGTGATAGCAATATCTTCCCAATCACGATTTATAGCTCCATTTAGCGTAAATTCCTGAAAACCTTTCCCATTTTTATCAATCAAAAAGATACGGTTAAGGTCTCCACTATCGTTATGAGTCCAATAAAAATTAACATTTCCGACACTTGGTGCAATACCCGAAGCCTCATCAATTTCTTTATTTTCGACAGTACCAATATCTTGTTGGCTACCAAAGGTTTCCTCTTTAACAGCAGGTTCTGGTGGTTTGTGAGTGTCTTCACACGCTTCGCAAGCAACCAAGCACAAGCAAAATATAGAAAATAATATGGTGTTTTTGATGTTCATTTTATGAAAGCTCCTTGCTAACTTCCTCTAAATCATTAGGTTTCAAGGAAACTTTAATTTTTTTAATTCTACGAGTATCAACCGAGAGTACTTTAAACTTAAACTGTTCAAATTCCATTTCTTCGCCAGCGTGTGGGAGTCTCCCAAAAAGCTCTATCATCACACCGCCCAAAGACTCACTACCACCTTTAATTTTATCAAAGAAATCATTTGTAACACCAACCGTTCTACAAACATCATTTAGTGGAACTTTTCCTTCAAAATCAAAAGAACCATCTTCTTGTTTAATGAATCCTAAATCTTCTTCATCAGACTCATCATTAATATCTCCCACGATTTCCTCGATAATATCCTCCATTGTCACGATGCCCTCAGTTTCTCCGTATTCATTCACGACGATTGCCATGTGAACTCTTTTTTCCTGAAAATCGTATAACAAATCGTCAATTTTTTTACTTTCTGGAATAAAATATGCCTGCCTGATTAAGTCTTGCCAAAGAAAATGCTCGTCCTTGTCGATATGAGGCAGTAAATCTTTAATGTAAAGTACACCCTCAATTTTATCAATTGTATTCTGGAAAACAGGCACACGAGAATACCCAGTTTTATTGATTCTGTCCATCAGTTCATGAAAATCCAACTCAACATCAAAAGCCACCATATCCCTCCGAGACTGCATTACACTTTTAGCGGAGGTACTCCCGAAATTAACAATTCCTTTCAAAATATCTTTTTCCTGCTCCGTAGTATCTGCTCCAGCCGTAATTTCAAGAGCATGGTTCAACTCGCTTGCCGTAATTGTATAGCCTTTACGCTCAACACGTTTCTCAATAATATTACTGATTCCTAATAAAAATGAAGAAAGAGGTTTAAAAATAATCGTTGCTACTTCAATAATCGGAGCAGTAATTTTTGCGAAGCGGAGGTTATTTTGCTGAGCCCAAACTTTAGGAATTAATTCACCAAAAAAAGTAATGATAAATGTTACGCCAACTAATAAAATTAATGTTGCTAACAAACTTTCTTTATTCTCTTTCCCAAGAGCCTGTTCAGTCAGGAAAGTGGCAATTGTAATGAAGGAAATATTGACTAAGTTAATGAAAATCAGAAGAGTAGCTAAAAGTTGTTGAGGTTTGTCCAACAATTTCGAGATAAGTCTTTCAGAACCACTGTCACTCTCACGGCAAGCAGTTCTATCTTCGGCAGAGAGCGAAAAAAAAGCTACCTCAGACCCCGCCAAGAGTGCAGAAAGTAGCAACAATCCAACAAGAACCAAAGCATTGATTCCATAAATACTAAAAGTGGTGCTTTCAACTTGTGCCAAAAGCACCCAAATCGGTTGAGGGTCAGAGGACAAAGGGTCTAATGTTGTTTCCAATTGTATTGGGATTTTTTGAAAAATAATGTGTCTAAAATTTACTCATGGCATAACTAAAAATTTCTGGATTTAACTATGCCATGAGTTATTATGTTCTAAGTACGTGTACAAAATTTGTTTAAACTATTTGCCAAAAGCTAACAGCCAACAGCTACTTATTAAAATGGTAAATCGTCTTCGCCACCACCTGATGCAGGAGCTTCAAATTCTGGTGCTGGTGGTGCAACTGTTTGTGCAGGCATCGGGCGTGGAGCGGCAGCAGCTTGTGGAGCAGCATTGCCACCTTCGCTATTGTCATTTTTACTACCTACCAATGTCATAGAAGTACCTCTAATCTTAGTTCCTTTACGGCTAATGCCTTCTTTGTCAACCCATTCCTCTGTACGAATTTTACCTTCTACATATACGCTATTTCCTTTTCTAAGGTATTGTTCAGCAATGTTTGCCAAGTTATCCCAAAGCTCGATACGGTGCCATTCTGTTTGTTCGACACGCTGCCCGTCTTTGTTGTTATATGCTTCAGATGTTGCAATACTAAAAGATGCCACCTTCGAGCCACTCGGAAGACTTCTAATTTCAGGGTCGCTACCCAAATTTCCAAGTAGAATTACTTTATTTACTCCAGCCATTTTTTGTGGTTAATTGTTTGATTATTAGATTATTATTTTTGAATCTGTTTAAAATTTTCGTTTTGAATGAAAAAATTAAACAGATTCAAAAATTGTTTTAACTTTTATCGAGAATCCTTCCAGTACTTTAGACTGGATTTCGTCTGTTTCTACACCCAGCGAAAAGACATCAAAATCATTATCTGTATAAGTAAACACTTCGATTGATTGGTTCTGAGGGTCAATCAACCAAAACTCAGGGATTTCATATTTTTTATACAACTTCATTTTCTCGAAACGGTCTCTCCGCCAAGAACTCGGAGAAATTACCTCAACCACTAAATCAGGAACACCCATAATGCCATCTTGCGTAATAATTCCTTTTTTTGCTTCCGAAATAAAGATTAAATCAGGCTGAGGCACATTGTAATCGTCTAAGAAGACATCAATTGGGGCGACAAAAACACGACCTTTATTTTTTTCATTAATGAATGATTTAATAGCAAAAAGCAAATTGACAACAACTGTTTGATGTTGTGGACTTGGGGCAGATTTTTTCACAAGGTCTCCGTTGAGTAGTTCGTATAAAAGATTATCATCTACGTCCAACTCACGGTAGTCGGCGTAGGTATATTTTTGTTCTAAGACTAATGTATCCATTTTGAATACCATGTTTGATTGAATACTAAATTTAAGAAACTATCAACAATAAACCTAAAAAACGAAAGCCTGCAAGAAATTATTTACCAATGTTGATTTTGGCAAATCATCAATTTCATTTAAAGTATAAAACTTAAAACCGTCAGGCAAATTTACGAGAAATTCAGCATTTACTTTCAATCGCCAAAATTTCGTCTGAATTCTCTGGTGTGTCAGTACGTGCGTAAAGATTTCAGAAACTTGCTCTACAACACTATTTTGAATGATTTCTTGTAAAAAAATATCGTTATCCAATAATTCGTCTAAACTCAATTCAGCAACATTATTTTCTTGGTTTTCTTTCAAATAAAAATCGTACATTCCTGCCCATACGTCACGTTCTGGGCGTTTCCTGAGTAGTATTTGTTGATTTTGTTCAATCAAAAAATAGTTAAAAAAGCGGTGTTTAACCTTCACTTTTTTTGATTTTATGGGTAAAGCATTCTGTTTCCCAGTAGCATTGGCAACACATTCAAAACTCAAAGGACAAAACATACAATTAGGCATTCCTGGCGTACATTGAGTTGCCCCAAATTCCATAATTGCTTGGTTATGAGTATCAGAATCTTGTTCTGGCAATAAATTTTGAGCTAAATCCCCAAATATTTTTTTAGCATTATTAGCAGAAATGTCCGTTTCTTCACCAAAAACCCTTGCCAAAACTCGAAAGACATTACCATCTAAAACACTCACTCGCTCACCATAAGCAAAAGACGCAATTGCGGCTGCGGTATAAGAACCTACTCCTTTTAATTTGAGAAGTCCAATATAATTTTCAGGAAAAACACCGCCAAAGTCACTAACTATCATTTTTGCGGTAGTGTGCAAATTTCTGGCACGAGAATAGTAGCCTAATCCTTGCCAGAGTCTCAGAACATCCTCTTCTGATGCCGAAGCCAAATCTTGAACAGTCGGATAGTTTTGAATAAATTTTTCATAATATGGAAGCCCCTGTGCAACACGAGTTTGTTGGAGAATAATTTCTGAAAGCCAAATGAAATAAGGGTTACGAGTATTCCGCCAAGGCAAATCTCGTTGATGAGTTTTGTACCATCGAATCAAATTTTCGGAGAAAAAGGAGTAACTATCTTTATTCATATTTTTAATTTTAGAAAAATATATTTTTAATTCGTGACAAAGCATAAAATTTGCAAGTTCTCAAAATTAATGTTTAAACATACATTTTGATGAAAAAATGGGTGAATATATTTGTCAAAAAAGGCATTATTTTTAGCCAATTCCTTAAAAATTAAGAGATTAGCAAAAAAAAACTTTGCAGAATTTAGAATGTTATTTTCATAATTCAAACCAAAAGTGTACCTTTGTGACCCCATAATAAGAGGGCTTAGGAAAGACTGCTATTGAAGAACACATTCGTTACCCTTCTTTCAATGAAATTGTTAAAGTCTCATTTTGTTAGATTTTAAATGGTATTAATCTACCGATTTTCAAAAAGCAATCCATTAAATAACCATATCATTAACTTAAAACGCTTAATAAAGTGACTAAAGCAGACATTATTGCAGAAATCGCCGAGAAGACTGGCATCGACAAGGCAGATGTATCAAGTGCATTGGAATCGTTCTTCACAGTTGTGAAAGACAACCTTTCTAAGAGCGAACCAATCTATGTAAGAGGTTTCGGTAGCTTCGTAAACAAGAAGAGAGCTCAGAAGGTGGCTCGTAACATCTCTAAGAATGAGTCAATTGTTATTGACGAGCATTTTATTCCGAGTTTCAAGCCTGCGAAAGTATTCGTTGAGCAAGTAAAAACACACGCTAAGTAATTTTTGAAAATAAATCAGAAGCGATAAGTTAAATTTAGATATTTTCTGAAAAAAGCAATTATTGCTTCTGATTCCTTTAATCTAATTATGAATAAATCTTTTGCCATCATTATAGTTATTGCCGTTGGTGCGGTTGGGGCATTGTACAGCTTGCCAAAGGTTGTAGTGAGTGATGAAAAAAAGACCTTAGAAACTTCAGCGAAATCTCAGAAAGGAGATGCAAACCGTGATAAAGGAAGAAATTCTGAACCCGTGAATGCAGGTACTAAACATGAGAAATCACTTTCAGATAGTCAAATGTCTGAAATTAAGAATCTAAAAACAAAGTATCTTCAAAGTGTTGATAAAACTGCTAAAATTAAAGCCACAGAGGTATTGATTAACAAGTTTGTTGAATTTATGAAGTTTGATAGTGCAGCATTTTATGCTGAAACGGCAACTAAATTAGAACCATCAGAAACTAATTTAATGAAAACTGCCAATCTATACTTTCAAGCACATACCTTTGCTTTAGAAGATGCAAAAAAAGCAGTGATGGGAGAAAACGCTCGTACTTATTATACAAAAGTATTAAGCAAGAATCCCAATAATTTGTTGGCAAAAACCAACATGGCAATGACTTACGTAGAAACAGCCAACCCGATGCAAGGGATTTCATTGCTACGTGAAGTAATCGCCCAAGAACCAGACTATGTTCCCGCTTTATACGATTTAGGGATGTTGTCAATCAAATCAAAACAATTTGGAAAAGCAGTTGAGCGATTCAAAGAAGTCTTGAAAATTGACCCTGCTAATTCAGACGCAGCACTCAAATTAGGTTATTGTCTAATGGAGGCAAACCGAAAAGAAGAAGCAAAAGAGATTTTGGAAAAAGTGCTAAAAAATAGCAAGAACCAAACAGAAAAAGCAGCAGCCCAAGAGTTATTAGAAGCGATAAGATAAGTAAGTAGAGTAGCGGATAAAACCAGACTCAAAAATGCTATTTGATTTTAGAATAGCAGTTAAAAAAATTCAATCATTTAAAAACCTTTACGATTATGCCTTGCGGAAAGAAAAGAAAAAGACACAAGATTGCAACTCACAAAAGAAAGAAACGTCTCAGAAAGAATAGACATAAGAAGAAATAATATAGTGTAGAATGAGGTTTTAAGAGAAATGTATTCCGTGAATATTAACTCAAAAAATCTTTTATCTTCACTTCCGAAAACAGGCTATTTTCCAATTTTGGAAAATTGCCTGTTTTTGTCGTTTCTTGTGAGTTTGTTTGGGAACAGATTTCAGTGTAAAGCCAATGGTCTATTTATCAATGATTTACATGAAAAATACGCTTAAAACCTTATATAAATCCTTAGAACCAAAATTCTTGTATGATATGGATTTCTAAATTTTATTCGGTTTTCATCCGATTTTTTTGATTTTATTCTCCATTCATTTTTAGGGAAACTCTTCTATAAAATTCTTTTTGGTACTTCTAATCCCCGTATTACTGGTGAGTAATGAATTAATTATTAATTCGACTCCCAAGGGTGATCGCATAGCTCTCTTGCAAGACAAAAGAGTTGTAGAATACCACCTTGAGGAGTCAGAACCACACTTTTCAGTTGGAGATATTTATCTCGGAACAGTCAAGAAGATGGTAACGGGGTTGAATGCGGCTTTTATTGACATAGGTTATGAAAAAGATGCTTTTTTGCATTATCATGATTTAGGTCCGAACATCAACTCCTTGAATAAATGGACGAAGGATGTGATAGCCAAACGTGTGAATTCGGGCAAATTAGATAATTTTAAGCTCGAACCAGAAATTGATAAGCACGATAATATCGAAAAAGTGCTTGGTAGAAATACTCCAATTCTGGTACAGGTTCAGAAAGAACCAATTTCCACGAAAGGTCCTCGCTTAACTTGCGACATTTCGATTGCTGGACGTTATTTAGTCCTTGTGCCTTTCTCGAACGGCGTTAATATTTCTAAAAAAATTACTTCTAAAGCAGAACGTCAGCGACTTCATAAATTGATGATGTCGGTGAAAAGTCAAAATTTTGGAGTAATTGTTAGAACTGTTGCTGAAGGAAAGGATGTAGAAGAACTCGAAAGAGACTTACGGGAATCATTAGCAAAATGGGAAGCAGGCATGAAAATGCTTCGTGAAGCCAAACCACGTGATAAAGTCATTGGGGAAATGAGCCGAGCGACTTCAATGCTGCGAGATTTGTTAAATGAGAACTTCGATAGTGTGATTGTTGATACCCCAGAATTGTTTCAGGAAGCTAAAAATTATGTTCATAATATTGCTCCTGATAAAGAAAAAATTGTAAAACTCCATTCAGGAAAAAGCAAGGTTTTTGAACAATTAGGCATTGAAAAGCAATTAAAAATGCTTTTTGGACGCTCTGTTAGTTTGCCAGGCGGAGGTTATTTGATAGTAGAACATACAGAGGCATTGCACGTGATTGATGTGAATTCGGGAAATAAATCCAATACCGAACAAGACCAAGAAGCAACTGCTCTAAGTGTAAATAGAGAATCTGCCAAAGAAATTGCTCGCCAATTAAGATTGCGAGATATGGGAGGAATCATTGTAATTGATTTCATTGATATGAAAAAAGCTGAAAATAAAAAGCTGATTCAAGACATCATGAAAGACGAAATGAAAGCCGACCGTTCAAAATATACCATTCTACCTCTGACAAAATTTGGTCTCATGCAAATTACTCGTCAAAGAGTAAGACCAGAAATGAATGTTGTAACTTCTGAAAACTGTCCAAGTTGTGGCGGCACAGGGAAAATCACAGCAAGTATTGCCGTTTCTGATGTAATTGAGCATAATTTGGAACATATTTTATTAAAGCAAAACGAGAAAAAACCAACAATTCTGTTGCACCCATTCTTGTTTGCATACTTTACGAAAGGATTTCCATCAAAAAGATTAAAGTGGTATCTTAAATATAAAACTTGGATTAATCTGGTAGAAGATTCTTCTTTGGCAGTTACGGATTTTAAATTCCAAAACTCACATGGAGAACTTATCGAATTGAACGGTTAATTCTCAGAAAGTTTAAACAGTTTCTCTTTCAAAAAACCCCCTCCTACGTAAGCGTAAGTGGGGGTTTTGAGTTTCTGACCTTGACTTTAAGAATTATTAACAAGGAATGAACAGTGCAGATTCTATAATTGAAAATGAAATGCTTAATTTTATAAAGGAAAGTCGATAATCGAAAAATGAACTGGGCGGCACTCCGTATCGGAATAGAAAAATCATGGCAAAGGAAAAAATAGAAAAACATATAGAAATCAAGAACCGAAGAGCTTCATTTGAGTACTTTTTTCTTGAGACTTATACCGCAGGCATAGTGTTGACGGGGACTGAAATTAAATCAATTCGTCAGGGAAAAGTAAATTTGACAGATGCGTATTGCGTTTTTAATAGCAATGAACTGATGATTAAGCAGATGCACATTTCGCAATACAACGAAGGGACTCATTATAATCATGAGCCGCTTCGTGATAGATTGTTATTGCTTCAGAAAAGAGAATTGAAAAAACTGGTCAATAAATTAAAAGATGTAGGTTTGACGATTGTACCTACAAGAATGTTTATTTCTGATAGAGGTTTTGCTAAAATTGATATTGCTTTGGCAAAAGGAAAAAAACTATACGACAAGCGGGAGACTATCAAAGAAAAAGACGTGAAACGAAACTTGGAAAGAGAATAAAATGATACTGAAAACAGAAAATTTAGTCAAGAAATATGGACAACGTTTGGTGAATGATAATGTGAGTTATCATGTAGCACAGGGCGAAATTGTGGGTTTGCTTGGACCAAATGGTGCTGGTAAAACAACATCTTTTTACATGGCTACTGGTTTAGTGAAACCTAATTCTGGAAAGGTTTTTTTGGATGATGTAGAAGTCACAGACCTACCCATGTACAAGCGTGCAAGGCTCGGAATCGGTTATTTAGCTCAGGAAGCATCCGTTTTTAGGGCTTTGACAGTTGAAGAAAATATTTTGGCGGTATTGGAAATGACCAAACTTTCTAAGAAAGAACAAAAAGAAAAAACTGAACAATTGCTGGAAGAGTTTTCATTGACTCATGTACGTAAAAATATGGGGCAAGTGCTTTCTGGAGGGGAACGCCGCCGTACAGAAATTGCTCGTGCATTGGCAGTTGACCCTAAGTTTATCCTTTTGGACGAACCTTTTGCTGGCGTTGACCCAATCGCTGTGGAAGAAATCCAAGGAATTGTAGCCAAACTCAAATTTAGAAATATCGGGATTTTGATTACTGACCATAATGTGGACGAGACGCTTTCAATTACTGACCGTGCTTACTTACTTTTTGAAGGAAAAATTCTGAAATCGGGTACACCCCAAGAACTCGCCGACGATGAACAGGTTCGTCGTTTGTATTTGGGAAAACATTTTGAACTGAAACGAAAAAACTACGAGCAGTAAAACCTACTCCATCATCATCATTGCGACATACGATTCTATCCCTTCCCAAATATTTTTGATACGGATATTCTCATTTTCTGCGTGTTGATTGTTGTCGTGGTTAGCAATAGAAACTGTAATCGTTGGCGTTGCTAAGTACTTTTCAAATACATAAAGTGGTAAACTTCCACCTGAACTTGGCATCAAAACAATCTTTTCTTTTACTGTTGACTGTACCGCTTTGATAACATTTTGAGCAATTGGTAAATCCATTTTAGTTCGCTGAGCGTTGTAACCGTCCTTGGCAATTACACGTGCAATGAGAGGGTATTTTGAACGTTCTTCTTCTGTAATGCTCTCATTCTGAGTAACATAGAATCCCTGAGAACGAATATGTTCAATCACTTTTTGGACTTGTCTCTGGGAATCATTTCCTAAAACTAAGCGTAAATCAAGAGCCGCCGTTGCCGAAGTTGGAATTACATTGGCTGCCATTTTGCCTACATTGGCACTAAGCAAACCACTTACATTTAACGAAGGTTCATTGATTAATTCTACTAAAGATTTTCCACCACCTTCTGCACGAACAAACCCTAATTCTTGTCGCATTTGTTCTTCTACGGGCGGGATATTTTTCAAGGCTAATTTCTCTGTTTCAGTCATCGGAATGACATCGTCGTAGAACCCTTTCACCAAAACTTTTCCGTTATCGTCTTTCATCGAAGCCAATAATTTTGATAGCAACATTCCTGGATTTGGTGCCCAATTGCCATAATGTCCACTATGAAGAGGGCGTTTTGAAGCAAAAACTTTTACTTCCATATTCACATCTCCACGCACCCCGAAAGTAATTTGTTTTCTACCAGATTGATGCACAGGTCCATCGCAAATAATCCATAAGTCAGATTTGAGTTTTTCCTTATGTTTTTCTAAAATTTCTGCTAAATGAGTCGAACCTGCTTCCTCTTCACCTTCAAAGAAAAACTTTAGATTTATGGATGGCTTCATACCAGTTTTTACTAAAGTTTTATAAGCAGAAAGTATGGCAAATACCCCCGCCTTATCGTCTGAGGCACTTCTGCCATAAATTCTCCACTCTGGATTAATGGTTTCTGAGGGTTTTGGAGCAGGAATAATCTTTCCGTTTTTCTCCAAAGAAGCATCTAAAAATACAGATTCAAAAGGTTTTATGCCCTCTGCCCATTGGTTAGGATTTACAGGCTGACCGTCGTAATGAGCATAAAAAATAATTGTCTTTTTAGCATTTGGTGTATTGATTTCTCCGAAAATTGCAGGAGGCACACCCTTCGTTTTTCCATCCAAAAACTGAGGTTTTATGCCATTAGCTTCCATCATTTTGGCGATGTATGCAGCAGTTTTTTGTATGCCAACTGTATCATAAACCACATTAGGAATTGAAAGTAAGCCCATGAACTCTTGTAATAATTGATGTTCGTTGGCTTTGCGGTAAGTTTGGGTTTTTTCTTGAACAGTATTTTGTCCGAAAGAGCATATTGCCGAAAGAATGAGAATAGAAAGGAGGAAAGTTTTTTTCATGGCTTTTGATGTTTTTACAAATATAAGGCACTTACTTTTAAATATTTCGTACATTTAGTTATAAGCAATTTTCAACCACTTTTCCCATCTCCAGATGAAGACATTAACACTAACACTCAACATTATTTTACTTATTTCCTTGATTCCTTCTTTTTTACTGGCAATAACTTCACCCATGATTTTTGGTGCAGGCGAAAACAAACGCCTATGGTGGACACTCTGGACAGCATTAGCTTTACCCGTTTTGATAATTATTACACAATTTATTTGTTGGAAAGCCTATAACAATCAAAATTACGATTTAGCTCTAAAAGTAAGTCTAATCCCCATTCTGAATTGGATATTACTCATTTTCTTTATGCTTATGATGGGTGGTGGGGTGAAGAGGTGATTTATACAAAACTGTATTTATACAATTTTGTATAAATAATATTGAAATGAGTGGTTTTATGAATTTTAAATCAATAATTAAAAAATCTTAACTTTACTTTAATTATTTTTTAATTATTCACAATTTATCAACAAGGCTTTGCGTTTTTGTAATGAACCTATTTACAACAAAAGGAATAAGTTTAAACAGGTTCATAAACATAACCTTTACAAAAATGAAAAATACCTCAATTACTACTCTTGGTGTTGCTTTGTTGGCAGCCGTTTTATTGTCCAATTGTTCTGGTGAAAAGAAATCGGAAGCGATGGGTTTTGCCGAATCTATGGCGGATAGTGTATCTGTCGCTTCTTCCTCTGCGAGCGTGGATGGTTTGGAAACTCCCGAAAAACGAAAGTTTATCCGAACGGCAGATGTCCGTTTCAAGGTAAAAAATGTGCAAAATGCAACAAATGTTATTACTGATGTTGTCCAGAAATATGGTGGCTTTCTGACTCATTCAGAATTATCTACCCAAACTCTTGACATTAATGAAGTAGAATTAAGTGCAGATTCTGTCTTGAAGAATAAATCCTATGAGATGTCGAATGATATTACGCTCAGAATTCCCAACCAGTATTTCGACAAAACACTTCGTGAATTACAGCCTTTAATGAGCTTTTTGGAAAGACAAACTATTTCAGCAGATGATGTAAGTTTGTCTTTGATGGCAAGCGACTTACGCAAAAATCGCTATTCGAATTTCGAGAAAAAATATTCAAAATCTATCGAAACTAAGGGCAGAAAATTAGGTGAAACTGCCAATGCACAAGAGACACTTTTCAACTACGAAAGTGAGGCAGATGCCAACAAAATTTCAACTTTAGGGCTACAAGACAAGGTAAATTATAGTACAATATCCTTGCATTTGTACCAACCCGTGAGTGTCATGCAGGAAATGTTGCCCAATATTGGGAATGTCCATGCTTTCAAACCGAATCTTTTCGTTAGAATTTGGCAAAGTGTAAAAGATGGTTGGTATATTTTAGAAGAAATCATTGTAGGAGTTACCAAACTCTGGTTCTTGTTTGTGCTTGGTTTTGGAGGATATTGGTTGCTGAAACTTTATCAAAAGAGGATAAAAACTATTTGATTCTCAGATAATTACAGTAGAATTTTCATAAAAAAAGCCCTACAAGATTGAATCTCGTAGGGCTTTCGTTGTCCAGAAAAGATATTTTACAATCTTATACCGAAACTAATTGTGTTCAATTTAGGACCACGATTATCTTGGAATAAAGTATTCAAATCATAGTTTACGAACAATGTCGGGAAGTTTTCCACATTAACTTCAAAGTCTAAACCATAACGAGTTTTATTCAAAAACAAACTTGAATGATCGTGCTGTTTGTTGCCAGTTGCGTCTTCTTTGGTTTTTGTATAACTATCCAAAAGATACCCAACGTGTCCACCGAAGCCAATATAATTGAACTTTGAATCTCTTTTTCCAGCAATATAAAACATGATAGGAAAGTTCAAATAAGCGGCAGTCATTTTACTTTTACAAAGCTCTACATTTTTTCCATCTATCTGATAATCAGTGAATTTCACGCCATTAGTGCCTTTTGAGATAACCTTACTTTGTTCTTTAGAAGTATCAAACATGAAGTTATTCCAGCTAAATTCTAAACCATAGTTCATTTTCAAAGCAGATTTTGTTCCTCTTGAAAGTGTTACGCTACGAGTCCAACCGAAGGCAACGTATCTTGAACCCAAAGCACTTAATTCAAAATCTGCTGGAGCATAATCTGCTGTTTTGGTGATATTTCCAGTTCCTGTGTAGCTATTCAAACCCAAGTAAAGGTTAAATCCATTTCTGCTATGAAAACCTCCTACTTTTTTAGATTTAACATTGACGGTATCACTTTTGTCGTTGCTTCTTATTCGGATATTTACTTCATCGGTATCACCATTTTTTACCTGCACGCCATTCAAACTTACATGAACTTCGTCGCTGCCATCAACTACGTGTACGCCATTCAAACCGATTTTTACCGATTTTTTATCACTTGAATTATTGCTACTATTTCCAGATTGCTTGTTTTCAGACATTTTAGAGGTATTAATGGCGATATTTACAGATTTACCATCTTGTGTAATCACGATTAAAGTGTCTTTTTCGATGTCACTGTTGATAACTTTACGAATACCTTTCCATGTTTCATCGTTCAAAGTCATTCCTTTTTCAGCCATCAAGGCTTGAATATTTTCACGTAGCGTCTGGTTGTTCTTTTTACCCACAACTACCTGATTTCTCTTGTCAACATTAATAATTGTTGAATCTGTTTCTGATTTTTTAGCAAAGTTTTTTGAAGTAAAACTTACAAAACAAACTAAAGCTAAAATTACTGTACGAACGAGTTTTTGAGTGAATTGACTCTTATTGCTCTGGGTGGCTATTACTTTCATGATTTTTCTTATTTAGTGTTTCTTGTTTGGTAGAGGTCTAATAATCAAACGGTTACCTTTTTTGACTAATGATTTTTTACACTTAACTTGAAACTGTTTTTGTTTTTTATTTTTACGAAACAACTTTATTGAATTCTTATTCCTTACTGTTGCTTTCTGTAATCAAGATGCTAAAGTTTTTGAGTAGGTTGCATCACTTTTGATTTTTTTCTCGAATATTTTCTAAAGAGTTTGCAATCGACTCACGAGTGTTATCTAATTTGGCATCCGCCCGAGCCAATAATTTTTTTGGCTTGAAACCAACTTCATTCCAATCTACATTTTCTCCTTTTTTAGCACGAACTACTTGTTGCCAAATTTTACTTAATCGAGTAGTTTTTTTAGTAATTTCTGTCGAAGCATCAGTTGCAGATTCTGTATTCTCCTCTTTCAAATCCAAAAGATTCAAAACGATGGTTTCGTTTACAATTTTTGGGTTTTGGGCAACTTCAACATTGTCAACCAAATTAATAACAATCGTATTTTCAGAAGGTCTTATTTCAGGCTTATATTCCATCCGAGGCTGAATTGTATTCACATCCAATTTTTCTGAAATTGTTTTTGCCACTTGATTTTGCTCATTTTCAACAGGCAAAATCAATACTTTTGGTTCAGCAATACTACCGTTATAAATTGTACTATTCTGATTTTTTCTTTTTACTTTAATCGAGTTTTTAGGGCTAAATTTTATAGTAGCAATCTCTTTTTCTGGAACAACAACTGCTGTATTTTCAGTTGTTTTATTAATTATTTTTGGGGAAATATTAGTAGGATTAGTCTTTTTAATATTTTGATTAACAGACACTTGTGGATTTACTCCGTCAGTTTTATTATTTTGTAAAAGCCAACCACCAGCACCAATCATCAACATCACAGAAGCCGCAGCAGCGTAACGCCACCAAAGCGGGAGTATTTTTGTATTTTCCCGTTCTTTTAATCGAGCCTCCAACTTTATCCAAGCCTGTGGGCGAGGGTTACGTTCGTACTCACGAAGTTTCTCAACCAACTCTTCGGGCATATCAACATTGGTTTTAGACTGCAAACGAGTTTCCAATTTCGACCAAGTTTCTGGTCGAGGATTCCTTTCAAAGTCTCGCAACTTGTCGGCAAAAATTTTGTCAATATTTGGTTGCTTTTCCATGGTTGTATTTTTTAGCTTTTAGCTATGATTTTTTGTAAATGTCTGACTAATAAATATTTAAGAAAAGATAATATGAATTTTGTCTAAAAACTCATTGCTCAAAGCTACAATTTCACTAATTGTTCTTGTAAATAAACTCTTGCTCTTGATAATTGAGATTTAGAAGTGCTTTCTGTAATTCCCAAACTTTGTGCAATTTCTGCATGAGAATAACCTTCGATTGCGTATAAGTTGAAAACTGTTCTGTAACCTGTGGGTAATTTTTCAATAATTTTCAATAAATCTTCCGTTTCTAAATCAGTTGCGAATTGCTCAGGTTCGGGTTCGTAAAGAATATTGTCATAACTGGTTTCGTGTTCAAATTTTTTCTTGGAACGAATATACATCAATGCCTCATTTACCATAATTCGTCTAATCCAACCCTCGAAACTTCCTTCTAATTTAAAGCTATTTATTTTATCAAAAACCCGCATGAAACCTTCTATTAGCACTTCTTCGGCTTCAAAATCATCGTGCAAGTACCGAAAACATATTCCCATCATTTTAGGAGAATACTTTTCATATACCCGCCGTTGGGCTTTTGGGTCGCCGTTTTGGCAAGCCTTCACCAACGCTTCTTCTGACTGAAATAGAGATAAAAGTTTCACAATCTTGGCTTATTTAGTTTTGACGTAAATGGGTTTAGTAATTATTTACGCTTTCATAAATGTAGATGAAAATTCGATTTGAAAGGTTGCACGAGAGGAAAATCTTTTGAGTAAATTTGTAATCTGACGATTAGCTTTTGGCAAAATCGTAATCTTCAAAACTCTAAAATATGAATTCTGCTGCTCCGATTGGAATTTTTGATAGTGGCATAGGTGGGCTGACTGTCGCACATACTATTACAAAACTACTGCCCAACGAAAATATTATTTACTTCGGGGACACTGCCCATTTACCCTATGGCGACAAATCCACGGCAGCGATTCAGGCATATTCTATCAAAATTTGTAATGTTTTATTACAACAAAAATGCAAGGTAATTGTGATTGCCTGTAACTCGGCATCGGCGGCGGCTTATGAGTTGGTTCGAGAATACGTTGGCTCTAAGGCAATGATTATCAATGTGATAGACCCAGTGGTGAATTTTATTGGAGAGAATTTTACCGAAAAAACCATTGGATTAATTGGTACAAAACAGACCGTAGGCTCTAATATTTACCTGAGAAAAACCAATGCTTTGAACCGTGATGTTCAATTGAAATCTTTAGCAACGCCACTGCTTGCACCGATGATTGAGGAAGGGTTTTTCAATAATAATATTTCGCAAAGTATTATCAATCAGTACCTCGAAAACCCTGAGCTTTCAGGAATAGAAGCCTTGATTTTGGGTTGTACACATTATCCGTTAATCAAAAAACAGATTGAAGATTTTTATCATAAATCGGTATCAGTTTTAGATACTTCTGAGATTGTAGCGAAATTTTTACAAAAATATCTATCTGATAATCAGTTACTTAACCCGATGAATGCACATATCAGGCACTTTTATGTATCTGATTATACAACTTCATTTGAAAACTCGACCAAACTATTCTTTGGAGAACAAATCCACCTGGAACATTACCCACTTTGGGAATAGGGTTTTTCAATTAGCAATTAGCAATAAACAATTATCAGTTGGCAAGTAAACAGTTATCAGTAAACAATTATCAGTTACCAGTAAAATATTTTGAAAAATTGAACTTAAAATCTTCAAAGCGACTATTTTTAACTGCTAACTGCTAACTGCTAACTGCTAACTGCTAACTGCTAACTGCTAACTGCTAACTGCTAACTGCTAACTGCTAACTGCTAACTGCTAACTGCTTTCAGATTTTTATCAACAAATTCATCAGCCAATCAGCTTTGAAGAAGAAGAGTAGGAGGGGAGTTGTCAGGAAAATTAGTAAAGCCCATTGTTCTATCGTGATGTTGATTTTAGCAGGAATTTCGTCCTCTGATTTTTTGAAAAACATCAAATACGGGATTTTGAGGTAGAAAAAGAGGGAAATTGCAGTATTAATTAAAGCAAAAACTAAAAGGAATAATAAGCTCTGATTGCCAGAATTTTGGTAGCTTTCCCACATGGCAGAAAAGATATTAAACTTAGCAAAAAAACCAGCCATTGGCGGAAGTCCAGCCAAAGAAATCATCACTAAAACTAACAGAATTCCGAGTAAAGCATTCTTGTAACCAAGTTTAATATACTTAGTCAAATCATAATTTTCATTGAAGTTTTCTCCTACAATATCGACCATCAAGAAGACTAAATGATTGCTGAAAAGGTAAATTATCAGGAAAAAAACCAAGGCATTCATGCTATTTTCTGAAAGAACCGCCAAGCCAATCAGAATAAAACCGACCTGAGCAATAGACGAATACGCCAAAAGTCTTTTTGCATCTTTTTGCCAAATTGCCGTGAAATTCCCTACCAGAATACTCAAACCAGAAATGAAACAAGTGGCAGTTTTCAAATCTGTTGGAAGAGCAAAATATAACCTCATTAAAGCTAAAACTGCAGCAACCTTCGGGGCAACTGATAAAAAAGCAACTAAATGTGGGGGTGCGGCTTGGTAAATATCGGGCGTCCAAACATGAAAAGGAACTGCCGAAAGTTTGAAAAGAAATCCACTGATTGTCAGGAAGATAGCCACATAAACAACTACTGGATTGATTAGCGAAATACCTCTACTAAACTCAGGATTTGCTACATTAAGCGTTCCCGTAATACCATAAAGCAAAGACATTCCGTACAACATTACTGCCGAAGCAGCTACGCCAAATAAAAGGTATTTTAGACCAGCTTCAGAGCTAAATCTGTCCTTTTTGAGGGATGCTAAAAGATAAGAAGCGATTGAGACGGTTTCCAAAGAAATGTAAATCATGAGTAGATTTATTGCCATAGTTAGGATATTTAGCCCTAAAGTCAATCCTACGAATAAAATATAAAACTCGCTTTTAACCTCTTTTTTTGTAACGTATATATGAATGAGTGTAAGTAGCCCAGAGATGGCAATTAAGCATTTAAAAAGAATTGCTTTGGCATCAATAAAAAGCATTTTATTGAAGAGGAATAGACCTTCTTCAAACAAAAGGAACTGCTGGGCAACTTGATAGAAATTAATTGCTAAGACAACCAGTGTAGAATGCAACATCCAAATCTGAGCGTTTACTTTATCCGTAGATTTATGTTGAAATAAATCAATGATTATTAAGCCCAAAAAAGCGAAAGACAGCAAAACCTCTGGGATAAAGAAAGATAAGCTATTGAAGATATTGTCTAATTGTGATTGTAGTTCCAAGTGAAAAAAATTTATTTCAACGATGAATTATAGATTTTCAAAAATTATATACAAAAAAATATTAACTTGCATTATCTTTTATAAAAATGAATTTTGGTATATTATCACTTTGTAAATGAAAGATTTTGCAATTTACAGAGAAAAGATTGCTTTTTTAACATGAAGACTTCTATCACTCAAAAATGAAAAATTACAAACAAGTTTATTGGCTCATTCAGGTAGTTTGCTGGGGTATTATAGCATTAATATCTACAAAATATTACAGTGCAATTGAAATTACGTTAATTTCCAAAGAATGGTATTTTGTAATTATATTTTTGGGAGGGATTATCTCTTCACACGTATATAATCTGATTTTAAATAACAAAGAACCAGACAGTATTACATTAAACCAGTTTATCCTATATCCTTTAGTAGGGGCATTATCAATTGGGTTAATTTACATGATAGCTGATGTTTCCTTTTCTTATGTTCACAGGAGTTTTTCGGGCTTGATTTTAATTTATTTGGATGACTTTTGGACGATATTACCGTGGTTTTTCTTTTATCATTTGTATAGATATGCCTCTATTTATCAGGACAATAAAAAACGGAAACTTGAAGTAGAGGATATGCTAAAAATGTCAGAGTTAGAACATTTGAAGCGACAATTGAACCCTCATTTTTTATTTAATGCCCTCAATAGCATTAAATCCCTTACCATCAGCGACAGTAAGCACGCACGTGAGGCAATCACACAACTATCTGATTTACTGAGACTTTCCTTGAATTTGGGAGAACAAAAGAAGGCTCGTTTGGGTGATGAAATAAAAATTTGTCAGGATTATTTAGCCCTGGAAAAAATCAGATACGAAAAACGACTTAGTTACCATTTTCAAGTGAATGAGTCAGATATTGAGTCGCTTATTATTCCGATGGTGCTACATACTTTGGTTGAAAATGCTATCAAACATGGTATCGAGAAAACTAAATTAGGGGGACAAATAAACATTTCTTCAGAGATAAAAGAGAAAGTTTTAATACTAAAAGTTGAAAACTCTGGGACTTATCAACCAAAGGATAAGACACCACGGGGAGGAATTGGCTTAGAAAACCTGAGAAAACGTTTGGAAATTTATTATCCTAATACCTCAAGTTTTGAAATTGAAAACGGAGGTATCGGAGTAATAGCAACCATAAAAGTCCCTGTGGAATGGGGACAGGATTAGGGGACTAAAAATGCTCCTACTGTCTGATTCGTAATATCAAAAAGTAAGTGTGGGAAAATGCCAAAAAGTAGGGCTAAAATGGCTAACGAAACTAACATAAGTTGCTCTCTATCAGACAAATCTGAGATTGATTCTGGATTTTTACTGACCCAGAATTTACCCAAAAACATCTTCTGAAAAGTCCATAAAAAGTAAGCTGCCCCCAAAACTAAACCTAATGTAGCAACACCAGATAACCAGTTTGGTAAAAGTTCACTATTGAAACCTCCCATCAAAGAAAAGAACTCTCCGATAAATCCTGAAAAAGCAGGTAACCCCAAAGAAGCAAAAAAAGCAATAGCAGTGAGTACCGTAAACTGAGGCATTTTTTGTGCTAAACCTCTATAATTTTCAATCTGGCGGTCGTGTGTACGGCTGTACAAAACGCCTACCAACAAGAATAGCATTGCAGAAAGAATTCCGTGCGAAAACATCTGATAAATTGCTCCATTAATGCCCTCAGAGGTCAGAGAAGCCATTCCGAGTAAAACAAAACCCATGTGAGAAACCGAAGAATAGGCAATCATCCGCTTTAAATCCCTCATCGAAAGAGCATTGTAAGCTCCGTAAATGATTGAGATTACTCCCAAGATTCCGACTAAAAAAGCATAATGATTGGCAGCGTCTGGAAAGATAGAATAAGCAATTCGGTAAAAACCATATCCGCCAATTTTTAGTAAAACTCCCGCCAATACCACAGACACTGGAGTTGGTGCTTCCACGTGGGCATCGGGCAACCATGTGTGCAAAGGAACCATGGGAAGTTTAACAGCAAAACCTAAGAAAACCAACAGGAAGGCAATCATCCTGATGGGTGTTCCGTGCCAGTTAGCACCAGAAACGGTACTCAACCAAGATTCAGGAACGAAATTGGCGGTATCAGAAAGGTAAAAGAAATTGAAAGTATGAACTTGATTGACAGCTTCAATTTTTCCAGAACGAAGCATTTCTTGAACTTGTCCAATAATTTCTGGCGTTGCTTGTAATTTATTGGTAATTAAACCAAGATTCAATGCTGTTTCTACTGGGTCAATTGCCGCAATGTACAGAGCAATCATTACTACCAAAATCAACAAAGAACCTACCAGCGTATAAATGAAAAATTTTATGGAAGCATAATCACGGCGTGGACCACCCCAAAGACCAATCAAGAAGTACATCGGAAGCAGCATAAATTCAAAAAATAGGTAGAACAAAAAGAAATCTAATGCCACAAAACAGCCCATGATGGCACTGGTAAGCAATAAATACAAGCCAAAATAAGCTCGTTGGCGTTCTTGAATCTCGAAAGAAGAAATTGCCCCAATTAACATCACAATTCCTGTTAGCAAAACCAATGGCAAACTGGCTCCGTCTATTGCCAAAATATAATCAATTGAAACTGTTCCGAGATTTCCCATCGGTAAGGTAATCCAATCCATCTGTTCCAAAAATTGATAACTGGCAGAATGCGTATCAAAATTTTTATAAAGTATTAGGCTCAGAAATAATTCTATTACACAGATAATTACGGTTATCCATTTGAAATAACGAGTGTATTGCTCTGGTAAACAGACAATTAGCAATGAAGCAATCAATGGTAAAAATATGAGTATCGAAAGAATTGGCATTGATAATTATGGTTTTGCCCAAAGGTTTCTAAGGGCGAATTGACACAAGTTTTTATTGTAAAGTAGAATCAAAAAGCCATGAAAATAATCATTGATAGAATTCCAAGAAAGGCAGCTACAAAATACCATTGTACTTTTCCGTTTTGGAAATGCTGAGTTACCCTCCCGACAGACCCCACAATTGCGGCTGAACCATTAGGAATTCCATCTATAAAACTGCGGTCGAACCATGCAATTATTTGTGCAAAAACAACTTGAAGTTTAGCTAAATAATTCACAGAGTTATCCACAATTTTTGAATCAAATGTGTGCAAAAAATGTGCAAAACTAAGGGTTGATTTTACAAAAATTGAATCATAAAAACTATCCATAGTGTTAATATGGGGCATTTTTATGCCAAATTGTTGATAAGTAAGCCAACCAGTTAATAATCCTAATCCAATGGCAAAATATTCAGAAATGGCATCATATTTCCAAGTTGAAACTACGGGAATTTCGACTAAAAAAACCTTCGTTAATATTGTCCCCAAACCAATAATTGAAGCTAACGCCAGCAAAATTATCGGCAAGTTTAAGAAGATATTTCTTTCTTGAATAGTAGAAATATTGACCTTTTCATTTCTAAAGTTTCCTACAAAAATGAATAAAATTTGTCTGATTGAATAAAAAGCTGTCATCGAAATTCCCAAAATAATGGCAAAAGGAAAAACCCAAGTCCATTGAGAATGCTGCTGAAGGGCAAAATCGAAGGCAACTTTCAGGATAGAGAATTTTGTTTCTGCTCCCGTTGTAAACGGAAGTCCCATTAAAGCCGCCGAGCAAATCGTAAAACAGACAAAAATGATAGGTGTTTTCTTTGCCAAACCACCCATTAATCGCATATCTTGGGCATCAAAAACCTCGCCCGTCTGATGCAAAGCGTGTATGATTGCCCCTGCACACAAGAACAATCCAGCCTTGAAAAACGCATGACTAAACAAATGTCCAAAAGCAGCTTCTCCATTGATACTCAGGGCAATAGCTACAACCATTAGTCCCAATTGTGAGACCGTAGAATAAGCAAGCGTCTTTTTAATATCAGTTTGAAAAATAGCATAAAACGCACCCATCAACATCGTGATTGTTCCGATAACAGCAATGACAATTTTTGCATCAACTGTGAGAACTGGATGAATCCTTACTAACATAAAAATCCCCGCAGCGACCATCGTAGCAGCATGAATCAATGCCGAAACTGGCGTTGGACCTTCCATGGCATCGGGTAGCCAAGTATGTAAGGGAAACTGAGCAGATTTTCCGATACATCCACAAAAAAGCAACAGTCCAGTTGCCGTCAATAATGTAGGATTTATTTGTGTGAAATCAAGATGACTAATTGCAGTTAAACTATTGGTTTTCAGTAAGTAAAAAGCTAAAAATATACCTAACAAAAAACCTGCATCTCCAATTCTATTCATCAAAAATGCCTTCTTGGCAGCTTGGTTAGGGGCATGGCTTTCGTACCAAAAACCAATCAAAAGATAAGAACTCAGTCCGACTAATTCCCAAAAAGCATACATCACAAAAAGGCTATCCGTCAGGACGATTCCCAGCATTGAAAAAACAAAAAGATTGAGATAGGCAAAGTAGCGAAAAAGGTCACGATCATGGTGCATATATTCCAAAGAAAATAGTTGCACCAAAAGGGCGACAACATTCACCACAAAAAGCATTGTAAGGGTATAATGGTCAATCAGGAAACTAAAAATATAGGAATCTTTTCCGAGCGTAAACCAATTAAAATTTAGGGTAATCCTTTGTAAATCAGTATTATAGTTTACGAAAAATAGAATGGACAAGCCCAGATTTACGAAAGCTCCAGCAATAGAAAGCCAACCAGAAAGGGCGTTGTGTTTTCTTCCCAATGAAAATATTATCAAAGAAACCAGCAAAGGGGTTAGTAATATTGACCAAGAGGTTATTTCGGGGGACATTCTTTGGTGGCTTTTGTTCCGTAAAATGCGTTAGAATCAGTGAATTTTCACACAAATATCCTTTACTTTGTCGTAAAAAACAATCTTTCTTCCATATACGAACGCAATTACCCATGACAATTCCTAAGCCAGTGAGTTACTCTCGGACAACGATTACAGAGTTAATGATTCCTTCGTATGCTAATTTTGGAGGAAAAATACACGGAGGTATTTTGTTGTCATTGATGGACAAAGTTGCTTATGTATGTGCAGCCAAGCACGCAGGTACGTATGTAGTGACGGTTTCGGTTGACAATGTGGAGTTCCGTCAGCCAGTTGAAGTTGGCGAATTGGTCTCACTTCATGCCTCCGTGAATTATGTTGGTAGGTCTTCGCTAATTATCGGAATTCGGGTAATTTCAGAAAATATTAAGTCTGGAAGTTGCAAGCATACGAATACTTCTTATTTCACGATGGTTGCCAAAGATGAAAACGGACAACCCACCGAAGTACCCGCTTTGGTTTTGGAAGATCAAAATGATATTAGGAGATTTTTAGAATCTTTGAAACGGAAAGAAATCAAAAACTCCTACAAAGAACTTTTAGACAATGCCAAAACAAGTATGGAAATAGAAGAAAATCTACATTTACTCGAAAATGAACGCTGTGTAATTGCAAACAAGCCATAGTTTGTTTGAACCTTGCCTTTTCTTGATTAGTTTTATGTTTAGAATTAATTAAATCAAAAAATCAATTTAATACCCTGTTATTTTAATACCTAAAATTAAAATGATGGAATTTTAAAATACGAGTAGTTTTTAAAACCCATAAAAACAATTTATCCATTAACACTCTCATAATGAAAGCATTAAGAATTATATTAATTACTTTGGCAGTATTAGCAACCGCCTTTATTGGATTCAAGTTTTTTAATACGGGTAAAGTACTAAGTCCGTCTGCAACAGCAACTTTCGATAAAAATGGATTACAAGTAAACGTTGATTATTGTCAACCATCCAAAAAAGATAGATTGATTTTTGGTGAAGAAAATGACAAAGCACTCGTTCCTTATGGTAAATGGTGGCGTACAGGTGCAAATGAGGCTACAATCATAAAATTTAACAAAGACGTAACCATTGGCGGACAGCCACTGAGAGCGGGAGAATATACGCTATTTACCATTCCGTCGGCAACAGATTGGACAATAATAATTAATCAAGAAGTAGGACAATGGGGACTTTCTTATGAACCTAAAAATGATGTTCTGAAAGCCGTGGCAAGTTCTGCCAAGGTATCAGGTTCACAAGAAATGTTTCAGATAGATTTCAAAGAACAACCAGACGGAACTGACATGATTTTGTCTTGGGATACCACAGAAGTTACCGTTCCGATTAGGACAAAATAGGAATGAGCCTTGAGATATGAGCTACGAGCAATGAAAATTTCGCAAGTTTTGACTTTATGTATTACTTTAAAATTGCCTACAATATCTCATTTACACAATAAAATTCGTTAATATAAATTCAATAACTGCTTGAAGCCCGTTGCTGAAAAGCTATAACTATCTCACAAACAATGGAATACACTCAATTTAATCAACAATCGTATTTGTCGCCACAGGAAATAGCGGCAGAAAATGCTCGTTTCATCACCAAGGTTTATGGTTGGATGTCACTTGCTTTAGTAGTTACAGGATTAACTGCTTTTTTTACAGCAAGTTCAGAAACGTTATTGACGCTAATTTTCTCTAACCGTCTGGTTTTCTTTGGTTTACTCATCGGCGAAGTCCTTTTGGTAGGTTATATTTCAGGGGCAATCAATCGACTTTCAGCAACTACGGCAACTGCTCTTTTTCTATTTTATTCATTGCTGAACGGTTTAACAATGGCGAGTATTTTCTTGCTATATACTTCATCATCAATTAGTTATGTTTTCGGAATCACGGCAGTTTCTTTTGGTGTAATGAGTTTTTATGGATACACTACAAAACGTGATTTAACAACCATCGGAAACCTGTGCGTTATGGCATTGGTAGGTGTTTTGATAGCTTCTTTAGTGAATTTTTTCTTACAAAGTGAAATGCTTTATTGGATAATTTCTTACGTTGGGGTGTTCATTTTTATTGGTTTGATAGCTTATGATACTCAGAAAATAAAAGCCATGAATATCATTGGTAACGAAGGCACAGACGAAGACCATAAAGAAGCCATTTTAGGAGCATTGACGCTTTATCTTGACTTCATCAATTTATTCATTTTCTTATTAAGAATTTTGGGTAAAAGAAAGTAACAGCAATTTCTTTTTTGGCAAAAGACCTCGAGAGAGGTCAATCATGATTAGCCATACGTGAAACGTATGGAATTGAAATATGAGCGAATTCAACCCCGAATGGGGTTGAAGCCACAGATTAATTCATTTTCCCCGAGTTTCACTCAGGGCTAATCAAATTCAATCCTTTCAGGATTTCAAAAAAGAAATTGCTGAGAAAGTAATAACTATTTTATAACTATTTGATTATTAGAAAGTTGTAAAATATATTCACAGTTTATTTTTGAAGATACTCTCTATTATAAGTACAAAAATGACTCAACCAATCCCCACGATAGCCATATTCGATATTGGAAAAACCAATAAAAAACTCTTTCTTTTTGATGAAGAATACAGAATTGTCTATGAAAAAATGGAGCAACTTCCTCAGACAATAGATGAAGATGGAGACCCCTGCGAAGATATAAATCTTATTACTACTTGGGTAAAAGAATCTTGGGCTGAGGTATTGACAAAGCCAGAATTTGATATTCAAGCCCTAAACTTTTCGACTTACGGAGCGAGCTTGGTTCATCTGGACGAGCATAAAAAATTAGTCACGCCGCTTTATGATTACATGAAACCATTCCCAGAAGATTTAAAGAATGAGTTTTATCAAAAATACGGTGGCGAAGAAGAGTTTTCTATCAAAACTGCATCTCCAGTTTTGGGAAATCTCAATTCGGGAATGCAAATGATTTTGTTGAAATACCGAAAACCAGAGCTTTACAAAAAAATCAAATACACGCTTCATCTACCTCAGTATTTGCATTGGTTAATTACCCATAAACGCCGAACTGATATAACGAGTGTGGGTTGTCATACGAATCTTTGGAATTTCTCAAATAAAAAATACCACGAATGGGTTGAACAGGAGGGGTTTTTAGAGAAATTTGCTAAAATAAAAGTTTATGACGAAGTCACTAATATTGAAGTAAATGGTAAAAAAATTGTGGTAGGAAACGGACTTCATGACAGCTCCGCAGCCTTGATCCCGTACCAAGCTAATTTTGATGAATCCTTTATTTTACTCTCGACAGGCACTTGGTGTATCAGTTTTAACCCATTTAATACATCGCCTCTCAATGCAGAAGAATTGCAATATGATTGTCTGAATTACTTGCACTATCGAGGTAAATCTATCAAAGCGTCAAGGCTTTTTGCTGGCAATGAGCATGAACAACAAGTAAAAAATATAGCATCTCATTTTCAGAAAGATGAAAACTACCATCTATCTGTTCGCTATGATTCTGCAATAATTGATGATTTGCAAATGCGAA